>JAXDMB010000240.1:0-8081 GCA_034666325.1 Vulcanimicrobiota bacterium | reverse complement strand
AACTGGGAAGTGTTCGAGTGCGACGGCCACGACATGCGCGCGATCGTCGAGACGATCGAGAAAGCGAAGCAGGTGAAGGGCAAGCCGCAAGCGATCATCGCGCACACCGTGATGGGCAAGGGCGTTTCCTACATGGAAGGCGACTATCTCTGGCACGGCAAGCCGCCCAAGAAAGACGAAGGCGACAAAGCGCTGCAGGAGCTCGCCGCGGCCCGCGAGCTGATCGGAGCCGGCCACCGTGGCTAGCACGAGCACGGACGGCACGGCGACCGCGAACGTGCCGAACGCCGCAACCGCCGCGATGCACCTCGTCGACTACACGAACGCGGACGCGATCAAGCAGATCCCGACGCGCAACGGCTTCGGCGAAGGCTTGATCGAAGCCGGGCGGCACAACGACCAGGTGATCGCGATCTGCGCCGATCTCTCCGAGTCGACGCGCATGGAGGGCTTCAAGAAAGCCTTCCCCGACCGCTACATCGCGATCGGCGTCGCGGAGCAGATGCTCGTCGCGATGGCGGCGGGCATGGCGTCCACCGGCAAGATCCCGTTCATCGCGAGCTACGCGATGTTCAACCCCGGGCGCTCGTGGGAGCAAGTGCGCACCACGATGGCGCTCAACGAGACGAACGTCAAGATCGCGGGCGCGCACGCCGGCGTGTCGGTCGGTCCGGACGGCGCGACGCACCAGGCCATCGAGGACATCGCGATCATGCGCGTGATCCCGAAGATGACGGTGATCGTGCCGTGCGACTCCGCGCAGACGAAAAAGGCGACGCTCGCGGTCGCCGAGCGCTTCGGCCCAGCCTATTTGCGGTTCGCGCGCGCCGAGTCCGCGGTGATCACCACCGACCAGACCCCGTTCGAGATCGGCAAGGCGCAGACGTTCCGCGACGGCGGCGACGTCGCGATCGTCGCGTGCGGCATTCTCGTGTACAACGCGCTCGTCGCGGCCGACGAGCTCGCGCGCGACGGCATCGAGTGCCACGTCGTGAACAACCACACGGTCAAGCCGATGGACGAGCCGGCGATCGTCGCCGCGGCGCGCGGCTGCGGCGCGGTCGTGACCGTCGAAGAGCACCAGGTGCACGGCGGGATGGGCTCGCGCGTCGCCGAGATTCTCGCGGCCCAGCATCCCGTGCCGATCGAGTTCATCGGCGTGCAAGATCTCTTCGGACAGTCCGGCGCGCCGCAGGAGCTGGTGGAACATTACGAGATGGGCGTGACCTCGATCAAGGCCGCCGTGAAGCGCGCGCTGAACCGCAAGCGCACATGAGCACCACGTTCGACACGTCGATCTTCAAGAGCTACGACGTGCGCGGCATCGTCGGGACGCAAATCACGCCCGAGATCGCGTACCTGATCGGGCGCGCGTTCGTGCAGGCGCTCGGCCGCACGAACATCTGCATCGGGCGCGACATGCGCCCGTCCGGAACCGAGCTGCTGGAAGCGCTCACGCGCGGCGCGGTCGATGGCGGCGCCGACGTCACGCACATAGGGCTGATCTCCACCGACGCGCTCTACTTCGCGGTCGGGCACTACGGTTTCGACGGCGGCGTGATGATCACGGCGTCGCACAACCCGGCGCAGTACAACGGGCTCAAGTTCTGCCGCGAGCAGGCGCAGGCGATCTCGCTCGACACCGGCCTGAGTGCGATCCGCGACCTCGCCCAGGCCGGCATCTTCACCGAAGCGCCGCGCACGGGCACGGTGCGCGAGCGCGAGGTGCTCGACGACTTCGGGAAACACTGCGTGTCGTTCATCCGCGACGTCACGAAGATCAAGCCGTACAAGATCGCGATCGACGCCGGCAACGGCATGGCAGGGCTCACGGTGCCGTACGTGTTCAAGTACCTGCCGCAGTGCGAGGTGATCCCGCTCTACTTCGAGCTCGACGGCACGTTCCCGAACCACCCGGCGTCGCCGATCGAGGACGAGAACAAGCTCGATCTGCGCAAAGCGGTGCTCGACAACAACTGCGACCTCGGCGCGGCGTTCGACGGCGACGCCGACCGCATGTTCCTGGTCGACGAGAAGGGCGGCTTCCCCGACGGCAGCATCGTCACGGCCGCGGTCGGCGTCGCGACGCTCAAGAAGTATCCCGGCTCGAAGATCCTCTACAACCTCATCTGCTCGCGCAGCGTGCCCGAAGCGGTCGTCGCGCACGGCGGCGTCCCCGTGCGCTCGCAGGTGGGCCACTCGCTGATCAAACCGCAGATGCGAGAAGAGAACATCCCGTTCGGCGGCGAGCACAGCGGCCATTTCTACTTCCGCGAGAACTGGTTCGCCGACTCCGGAATGATCGCGCTGCTGCAATGCCTCGACCTCTTCAGCGAGATCGACGGCTCGATCACGCAAGCGATCGCGCCGTACAACACGCGCTTCCGCTCGGGCGAGATCAACCTGCCGGTGGCCGACGCCGACCGCAAGGCGCAAGAGCTGGAAGAGCATTTCAAGGACGGCACGATCGATCACCTCGACGGCGTGACCGTCGATTATCCCGACTGGTGGTTCAACGTGCGCAAGTCGAACACGGAGCCGCTGCTGCGCGTGAACGTCGAAGGCGACACGCGCGAGCTGATGGAGAAAGGCCGCGACGCAGTCCTCGCCGTCATCAACGGCTGAGCGCCCGCACCGCGAGAGCGTGAGCGCGCCGTGAACGACCCGCTCGAGAGCTATCGCAGCGCGCGGGACGACGTCGCGGCGTGCTTGGACGACTTACGCGACCTCATCGGCGCGGAGTCCGCGCGCCGGCACGACGGTTCGGACGATGCCGAGGCGCTCGCGCGCACGATCGCGCGCTTGCGCGACGGGCGGTTCGTGCTGGCCGTGGTCGGCGAGTTCTCCAGCGGCAAGTCGTTCCTGCTCAACGCGCTGCTCGGCAAGGTGGAGTTCGAGGAGCAGCGCGGCGGCAAACGCATCGCAGGCTTGCTCGCGACCGACATCAACCCGTCGACCGCAACCATCACCGAGCTCGCGTACTCGGCGGAAGAATCCGCTGCGGCGGTTTTCGCGAACGGGCGTGAAGAACGCATTCCGCTCGGGCGTCTCGCGCGCTTCGTCGCCGTCGCGGAAGAGGGCAAGCTTCACGACGCGACCGACGAAGACGACGCCAGCGCGCCGGTCCTCGTGCGCGTCGCGGTGGACTCCGAGTTTCTCAAGGGCGGCTTCGTCGTCGCCGACACGCCGGGGCTCGCGTCGATCAACCCGGCGCACCGCCGCGCGACGCTGTCGTATCTTCCCGGCGCCGACGCCGTGCTCTATCTCATCGACACGCAGCAGCCGTTCACCGAAGGCGACGCGTCGTTCCTCGGAATCGTGCGGCGCTACATCGAGTCGGTGTTCATCGTGCAGACGAAGATCGATCTCTGGCGCATGCGCGAGGGCGACCGCGGCGAGGCGTGGCACGTCGCCGCGCAGCGCATCATCGCGCAGGCCGGGAAGCACGCGCCCGGCACGCCGGTGTTTCCGCTCTCCGCGCGCGAGTACGCCGAGGGACTGCTGCGCCATGACGACGGGCTGATCGCGCAAAGCCGTTTTCCGGAGTTCCTGAGCGCGCTCGACGCGTCGCTCGTCGCGACGACGGGCCGCTCGCGGCTGCGCCGCGCCGCCGCCGAAGCGCGCCGCATCGCGACGCGCGCGGCCGACGCGCTGGCGTTCGACGCGGCGGCGCTGGAGATGCCGCCCGCCGAGCTCGCCGCACGCCGCGATGCGGTGGCGCCGGCGCTCGACGCGTTCGACGCCGCCGCAGCGGCCGCGCACGCGCACCTGAACGACGCGGGCGCGAGCCTCGCCGCGACGACGCGCGCGCGCGGCGCCGACACGCGGACCGCGCTCGCGCGCACGCTGCTGCGCACGTTCGACACCGCGGACGTCGCGCGGCTGCGCGACCGCGCAAAACTGCACATCATCGTGGACGACGTCCTGGCGACCGCGATCGGCCGTTTCGCCGCGGACGCGGCGGAGCTGGTCGCCAAACGCCTGCGCGACGAAGCGAAAGCCGCGTCCGAATCGGTCGTCAGAGCCGCACGCGACGCAGACCGCGCCGCCGTCCTCGCAGCGCTGCTGGACGCGATCGCCGCGGAACGCCTTCCCGTCACCGAAGACGCCGCGCGCGCGTTCGGTGCCGACGCGTCGAGCGGCGCGTGGAGCACCGATCTGGAGACCGGACTGCGCAGCTCGATCGTGCTGGGTGCGCTCGGCGGTCCGGCGGTCGGCCTGGTGGACGCGATCGCGCGCCGTTTCGCCGCGGCGCCCACCGACGCGTACATGAAACGTGAGCTGCTCGCGGATCTCGACGCCGGCATCTATCCCGCGTTCGACGCCGAGCTGGAAGCGTACGTCGAGGGAATCGCGGCGCGCGTGGAGACGATCGCACAGGCGCTCGGCACGCGCGTCTCCGCGCTCGCACCGCGCGCGCGCGCCGAGGCGCTCGGCCCGCTCGACCGCGCGCTCGAAGCGCATCGCACCGGCGGCGACCGAACCGCCGCCGCGCACGCCGCGCGCGAACGCGCCGATTCCGCGCGCGCGCTCGCCACGCGCATCGAGACACGCACCGAAGCGTTCGCGCGCGAGAGCCGCATCGAGCGCGCCGAGCGCGCGGATCCCGGCGTGCCGCTCGACCCGCATGCCGGCCGCGAACGCGTCGCGCCCGCCGACGATGCGCGCTTCGACCCGCTCACGTACGAGCACGGCCTGCGCCCCGAGCGCTGGCGCGTGCCGGTGATCGGCGCGTTCAAGCGCGGGAAGTCGAGCCTGATCAACGCGATCGCCGGTTCGCACGTGCTCGCGGACGAAGGCGCCGATCTCGAGATGCACTTCCCGGTGCACGTGCGCTACGGCGAGCAGCACCGCGCGTACGCGCTCGGCGACGACGCGGGCTGGAACGAGATCGCGCTCGACGAAGCGCTCGACGCCGCCGCGCGAACGCCGGTGCTGATCGAGACGCCGTGGACGCTGCCGCGCGAGCTCGTGCTCGTGCACACGCCGGCGTTCGACTCGGGCTTTCCGCTGGCGGCGGAGATCGTGCGCTCAGCGGCCTCCGCGGGCAGCGAGATCCTCGCGCTGTTCTCCCGCCAGCTTTCCGACCGCGAGCTCGAGCTCTACGGCAGCATCGCGGAGAGCGGCAAGCCCATGACGTTCGTGCACACGATGGCCGACCATGAAGATTCCGCGGAGCGCCGCAACGTCGTGATGCTCGCCGACCGCTATTTGCGCGAGCGCGCGATCGTGCCGCAGCGCATCTTCACGACGTCGACGCTGGAATATCGCGAAGCGGTCGGCGCGCGCCGCGCGCCGGCCGGTTGGAACGAGCTGGTCGCGCTGCGGTCCACGCTCGAGGCGCACGCCGAGGAGCACATGGCGCGGCTGGAGCGCGGCGAGCGCGAGCGCGCGGAAGTCGAGCGCCTGGCGAAGGCCGGCGCACGGTCCGAGACGCCCGCCGGGAGCGAGCGCGGGTCGTTCCTCCGACGCCTTTTCGGCCGCCGGTGACTGCTCGCCCAGGGGGGCGGACACCCGAAGTGCCCGAATCGAACCGGACGTGTCCGACACCTATATCCTCGGCCCGGCGCGCCTTGCGCTCGGCGACGGCACGCTGACCCACGGGCGGGTCGCCGTCGACAGAGGACGCATCGCACGGATCCTCCCCGAGGACGGTCCCAGCGACGTTCGCTTGCCCGACGGCGCAATCGTCGCCCCCGGACTGATCGACGTCCATACCAACGGCGCGGACGACATGCTGTTCAACCGCGACCAAGGCAACGCGGTCGCCGTCGCGTCGAAGTCGTACGCCCGCCAGGGCGCGACCGGTTACGTCGCGGGGATCATGACGGCGCCGTGGGAGTCGATGATGCACGCGGCGGCCGAAGTGTCCGAAGCCGCGAACGAGCTCGTCGAAGCGGGACCGCCCACCGGCGCGCGGTGCCTCGGCATTCATTTCGAAGGACCGTTCCTCAACCCGAAGTTCAGGCGCGTGCACCGCGGCGAGTGGATCGTCCCCGCGACGCGTGAGCGCGCGCAAGAGATGATCGAAGCGTGCCGCGGCGCGCTCGTGATGCTCACGATGGCGCCCGAAGCGGACGGGGTCGATGAGATCGCCCGCTTCTTCTTCGACCAGGGCATCGTGTGCTCGGCCGGTCACACCGCCGCGCACTACCGCGAAGGCATGCTCGCGATCGGCCTCGGGTTTCGCACGATCACGCACGCGTTCAACGCGATGCCGCCGCTCGACCACCGCGACCCGTCGCTGCTCGCCGCGTTCATCCAGGAATCGCGCACGACGGTGCAGCTGATCTGCGACGGATACCACGTGTCGCCGCCGATGGTGGACCTGCTCTACCGCACGCTGCACGACCGGCTCGTGCTCGCGACCGACAACATGCCGCCGTCCGGCAGCGGCTACCGCATCGAAGGCGGCGTCGTGCGCGCTGAGGACGGCACCATCGCGGGCAGCGCGCTGCTGATGGATCAAGCCGTGCGCAACTTGATGGCGTACGCCGACATTCCGTTCGAGCAGGCCGTCGTGTGCGCCACGCGCACGCCCGCCCACCTGCTGAACCTGGATCGCGAGCAAGGTACGCTCGAATCGAACAAGCGCGCCGACCTGTCGGTGTGGAGCGACGACTACCAGGTGCTCGCGACGATCGTCGGCGGCATCCCGGTGTACGGCTCGGCGCACCTCTACCGCGCATCACGCACGGCCAACGCATAGCGCTCTGATCTCCATCGTCATCGCCGGGCTCGCGCTGCTCGGCGTGCTGTTCCGCCCGTTCCGCGTGAACGAGGCGTGGTGGGCCGCCGGCGGCGCGATCGCGCTGGTGCTTGCGCGCGCGGTTTCCCCGCATGACGCGGGCGCGGCCCTCGCGCGCGGGCTCGACGTCTATCTGTTCCTGATCGGCATGATGGCGCTGGCGGAGTTCGCGCGCGAGGAAGGCGTCTTCGACTGGATCGCCACGCGCGCGGTGCGTGCCGCGAACGGCTCGCGCTCGCGGCTATTGCTGCTCGTGTACGGCACGGGTATCGCGACGACGGCCTTCCTGTCGAACGATGCCACGATCGTCGTCCTCACGCCTGCGGTGCTCGGCGCGATGAAGCGCACCGACGCAAAGCCGCACGCATACGTCTTCGCGTGCGCGCTGGTCGCGAACGCCGCGAGCTTCGTGCTGCCGATCGCGAACCCGTCGAACCTGCTCTTCTTCGCGGACGGAATGCCGCCGCTGGGCGCGTGGTTCGCCTCGTTCGGCCTCGCCTCGATCGCGTCGGTCGTGCTGACGTACGCCGTTCTCGCGATGCTGTTCCGCCGCGACGTCGCGCCGCCGCTGGTGGTGAACGACGGCATCGCGCCGCCGCCGCGCGCAGTGGCCGCAGTCGTGCTGATCGGAAGCGCGATCGTTCTCGTGACGACGTCGTCGCTGAGCGGACCGCTCGGCGAAGTGGCGTTCGGGCTCGGCATCCTGGCGGCGGTCATATCGGCGACGCGCGAGCGCGGCGCGCCGATCGCGATCGTGCGCGGAATCGCATGGCCGGTCGTGCTGCTCACCGCGGCATTGTTCGTGCTGGTGGAGGCGCTCGACGCCGCCGGCGCGGCAGCGCTGCCGAAAGCGCTGTTCGCATGGGCGTCCCACCAAGCGGCGCCGATCGCACAGATCGGAATCGCCGTCGCAAGCGCACTCGCGTCGAACCTGGTGAACAATCTCCCGGTCGGCCTGGACCTGGGCAGGTACGTGGGCGCCGCACACCCGCCGGCCGCCTTGAGCGCCGCCGCGCTGGTCGGCGTGAACGTCGGCCCGAACCTCACGGTGAACGGCTCGCTCGCGACGCTGCTGTGGCTGGCGATCCTGCGACGCAACGGCATCCCGATGACCGCGCTGTCGTTCGCGAAGATCGGCCTCGTGGCGACGCCGGCGGCGCTGATCGCGGCATCGCTGCTCGCGCGCTAAGGAGGAACACCGTCGCGCCGGTCGGAGTCCGCATCATGACTTCGCTCGGAATCTCCGTCGAGGACCGCGAGGGCGTTCGCCACGTCGTTCTCGACCGGCCCGACAAGAAGAACGCGCTCACGAGCGCGATGTACGCCGTGTTGG
>JAXDMB010000239.1:0-2636 GCA_034666325.1 Vulcanimicrobiota bacterium | reverse complement strand
GGGGTCATTATAACACACGCCCGGGAAGGCCGGGGTCGGCGGCCTCGCGAGCGTGACTCAGCCCAGGTCACCCAGGGTGAGCTCGGCGGCGCCCTTCCAATGGCGCCGGTACGCTTGCTCCCAGGCGCCGGTGTCGGCGCACGGCGTCCCGGCAGACGGCTCCGACAGCGCCTTGCACGCCTGCCAGGCGCCCCATTCGAGGTGCGGGTCGTTCGCGAAGCGCGCATTCTCCGCGCGGAACACCGCGAGCGCGTCCGCGTACCGGCGCGCCGTGAGCAGCGCCGCCCCGTACCCTTCGCCGACCGGGACCATCCAGTAGTCCTTCGGATCGCCGTTGTAGGCGACCGCGTTGAGCTTGTACGCCTTGGCGTAGCAGTCCAGCTCGCCGGTGCAGCCGAACTGGCCGGATGCCTGGGCGGCCGGCAGACGCCCGGTCTTCGCGAGCTGCGCGCGCACCAAGTACGACAGCGTGCCGTCGAGGATCGTCTTGCTTGAGCGGTCCGCGATCTCGAGCGCGAGCGGCGCGTCGCCCTGGCGCGCCGCGCTCAGCGAGGCGAGCTGCTCGCGCCACGGCTCGCGGATGCTGTCATCGGGGTGCGGCGACGGAAGCGACTTCGTGTCGTGCAGGCGCAGCAGGACGCTGAGCAGCGGGCGGCCGTTGGGATACTGCTCCACCGGACGCCCGCCCCCGGGCATGTCGGCTGGACGGAAGTCGCCGTGAATCAGCGCGCGCGCCTGGTCGTTGAGCCCGAGCGTCGTGAGCGAGTACAGCACGAAATCGATGTCGTGCGTGTGGTAGCGGTTGAGATAGTGCTGGCCGTCGCCGTCGCCGCGGCCGTAGTAGCGGTGGTCGTTATCGAGCGCGACCGTGTTGGTCGCGACGGTGCGCTCGTACTCGCCGCTGCGCGCGAAGATGTGCCCGGCCATGTGCGCGAGGTGCGACAGCCCGTCGGGATACGCGTACGCGGCGAGCGCGTCCGCGTCGTCCTTCGCGTCTTTCCAGCGGTTCGGGTGCTGCGTGTTCGACGCGTACTCGTTCTCGTGCACGCTCAGGTGGTGCAACCCCACGTTCCACGGCTGCAGCGCGCGCGCGTAGCGCATGTAGCGCACGACGTCGGCGTAATGCGGCGTCGAATCGGCGGAATGGTTGATCTCTTCGGCGTGCGTGCGGTCCGCGGCGTTCGCCGTTGACGCGCGCGGGCACGCCGACTGCTGCGCCGGATCGGGATTGTTCGCGTTGTCCATGGTCAGCAGCGAATAGCCGGTCACGACGAGGTAGTTCGCGCTGCCCTGATGGCGCGCGACCACCGAGTTGAGCGCCGCGCCGTACGCGTTGAGTTCTTCTTTGCAGGCGCGGCCCTGATAGCGCAGGCTCGCGGCGTGCACGAGATCGCGCACTTCCTGTGTGGCGTGGCGGTCGGCGGCCAGCGCTTTCACCGCGCGCAGCGCGGCGTCGGCGCCGGCCGGTTCGGTCGCCGCCGTCCACGGCAAGTTGATGTCGATCGTGTACGACACGGCGACGCCCCACCAGCCGAACGCGAACGGTTTGCCGTGCGCCTGCTGACGGTCGATCGCGCGTTGGAAATAGACGCGCGCTTCGCCGCCGTTGAAGCCGTACATCATCGCGACGGCGCGGTCCACGTCGTTCTGCGTGACCGCGTCGATGCCGGGCTGCGGCCAGCTGGCCGTTGCGCACTGCCGTCCGGGCGGCACCGGGCCGAACGCGCACCGCGGCGGCGTGCTCTGCGCGCGCGCCGGCGCGCCCGGAACGAGCAAAGCCAGGAACAGCGCGATAAACACGGCGGAAACGAGACGTCTCATGAACACCCCGGTGAGAAAGTCGTTCGGTTGGCGGATGCTCTTCGAACGGCGCGCGCCGCGTTCCCGTCGCGAGCGCGCGCGCTTCAGCGCGCGGCGAGCGTCGCGGCGAGCACGAAGACGCCGGCGGCGAGCGCCGCCAGCGATGCGACGAGCACGCCGGCGGCCGCGACGTCCTTCGCGCGCTTCGCCAGCGGATGCTCGGCCGGCGACACGAGATCCACGACGGCTTCGATGGCGGTGTTCAGCAGCTCGGCCGCGAGCACGAGGCCGATCGCGAGCGTGACGACCGCCCACGACACGAGCGAGAACCGCAGCACGGTTCCCGCCGCGACGACCAGCACCGCGATCGCGGCGTGGACGCGCACGTTGCGCTGCGTGCGCCACGCCGCCGCGCATCCCGCGAACGCGTAGCCGAACGCCGCGGCGACCGTGTGACGGCGCGGCGCCGGCGGCTCAGCCGAGATCGGCGAGCGCGAGATCGCGCGTGCCCTTCCAGTGCGACTTGTACGCGGCGCGCGGCGCGGCGTCGTCTTTGCCCTGCGCCTTGAGCGCCTCGGCCAGCCCGAACTCGAGGTGCGGATCGTTCGGGAAGCGCTTGAGCTCCGCGGCGAACACGTTCTCCGCCTCGGCGGCCTTGCCGTCCGCGAGCAGCGCCGCCGCGTAGCCCTCGCCGATCGGCGTCGCCCACGCGTTCTTCGGATCGCCGGGCAAGTCGTTTTTCGTCGCGTTCCACGCGCGCGCGTATGCGGCGGTGCGCGCTGCGGCGTCGTGCTTCACGAGCGCGACCATCGATTCCACGAGCGCCGCGCGCCCGC
>JAXDMB010000238.1:0-3905 GCA_034666325.1 Vulcanimicrobiota bacterium | reverse complement strand
AACGACTACTTCGACTCCGCCGACACGCTCGCAGGACGCGGCCGTCTGGCGATGTCGTTCGCGACCGGGCGCACCACGCTGCTGAGCGCCGGTGACGTTGCGCTCGCGGACGCGCGCTACCGGCGTCTTCCGATCGGCGACGTCGCCGCGCGCTGGTCGTCCCACGGCCGCACGATCGCCGGTACCGCGAACGTCGGCGGACCGCACGGCCGCCTCACCGCGCGCGGTTCCGCGACGGTGCCCGCGCGCGATCCGCTCGCGCGGATTCGCTCGAGCGCAATCGACGCGCAGGCCACGCTCGCCGGCGTCGATCTCACGACATGGCTTCCGGCCGCGGGGATCATCGCGCCGGTGACCGGCCGTGTCGACGGCGCGGTGCGCGTGCGCGGCGTCGCGCCGCAGCTTGCGCTATCCGGAAACGCCTCGCTGCACGACGGCAGCGTCGGCCGCATTCCGATCGCGCGGCTCGACGTCGCCGCGAGCGGCGACCGCGGTCGCGCGCGCGTCACATCAGCGCACCTCGAAGCGCTCAACCTCGTTGCAAACGGCAGCGGCAGCTTCGGCCTGCGCGCGAACGACCCGGTCCAGCTTGCGCTCCATGCGACGTCGCCCGACATCGGCGCGTTCGCGGCCCGCGCGACGGGCAAACCGCTCGACGCGTCCGGCGCGCTCGACACGACGCTCACGGTGAGCGGCACGCGCATCGCACCGGTCGTGCGCGACGTCGCGGACGTCCAGAACCCGCGCTACGAGCGCACGTCCGCGCGACACGCGCACACCGACATCGCGTACGCAAACGGCCGGCTCACGCTGGGCGACGCGTCGATGGACCTCACCGCGGGCCGGCTCGCGCTGAGCGGCAGCGTTCCCGCGACCCTCGCGCCGCCGTTCGTCGACCGCCGCAACGCGCCGGTGTCGGCGCGGCTCATCGCGCAGGGCGTGGATCTCGGCCAGTTCGCGCAACTGCTTCCGAAGGACACGAAGATCGGCGGTGTGCTGAACGGCGACGTCGCGGTGGCCGGCACGATGCGCGACCCCCTGCTCAGCGGCGGCCTCGGGCTCGCGAAGGGCACGTACGTTTCGCCGCAGCTCGCGTCGCAGGTTCGCAACGGAACGCTGCAGCTCGCGTTCGCCGGACACGACGCGCGCATCTCGACGATCCATGCGGACATCGGCGGCGGCGCCGTGGACGGCAGCGGAACCGCGCACGTCGGCGACTTGCGCAACGCGTTCGGCACGCTCGCGTTCAACGTCGACACGCGCGAGAAGAACGTCGGGCTCGATCTGCCCAAGCTCTTCCGCGGCAAGATCGACGGCACGCTCGCGCTGAGCCGCACGGCCGGCGCACCCGTTCTGGTTGCCGGCGATCTCGCCGTGTCGCACGCGCGCATTCCGCTGAGCGCGCTGATGCCGTCCAAATCGAGCAGCGCGACCGCGGCCGCGCCGCTTCCCATCGCCTTCGCGCTCAACGTCGCTGCCACGAACGACGACCGCGTGCAAGGTCCGGCGGTGGACGTCGGCGCGAAAGGCGCGGTCGCGGTGAGCGGGACGCTCGCGCATCCGGCGCTCAGCGGCAGCATGGACTCCACCGACGGCACGCTGAGCTTCTACCGGACGTTCGTCCTGCAGAACGCGCACGTCGCGTTCGACCCGTCGAGCGGCATCATCCCCGATCTCGATGCGACCGCGACCTCGCACGTTCCCGATCCGTCGACCGACGTGCTGCTGCACGTACACGGTCCCGCGACCGGGCTCGCGATCGATTTCTCGTCGAACCCGAACTACGACCGCGGCCAGATCGTCGGGCTGCTGGTCGGCGCGCAGAACCTGGGCGCGGTATCCGGCGTCGCGCGCACGTCGCCCACGCAAACGAGCAGCGGCAACGCGCTCCAAGGCGTCGCGGTCGGTTACATCGACCAGCGCTTCACACAGACATTGTTCCAGCCGTTCTCGAGCTCGCTCGGCCAAGCGCTCGGGTTCTCGACGTTCAACCTGAACGCCGGCCTCATGGGCGGCTTCTCCGCGGGCGCGACGCGCCAGCTCGGCAAGAATCTCCAGGCGTCGTTCTCCGATGCGGCCACCGCCGCAGGCCAGCAGCAGAGCTTCGCGGTCGCGCTCAACATGTCCGACGCGTCGTCGATGCAGCTCACGCTGTTCAGCGCGGGCTCGCAGAGCCGCACGCTCGGCGGCGCGACGCCGTTCGCGCCGGACGGCCCGGTGAACTACCAGCTCCAGTCGCTCGCGCCGACGCCGGGGACGAGCGGATACGTGTTCACGTACGTCCGCAAGTTCTGGGCAGCGAAAGCGCGCCCGGTGGTTCCCACGCCCGCAAGCGTGAAGCAGGCGTCCACGGCACCCGGCGCCGAGTTCAGAGACGCACGCTGATCGTCGCGTAGAGCTGGAACGGGTTTGCTTGGCCGGCCGTCGCGGACTGGAAGACGCTGCCGGTGTTCGGCGCGTACGGAAACGCCACGTAGGGCTGGATGACGTCGCCCGGGTTGTAGAAGTTCGACACGTACGGCGCGTCCGTGTAGTCGCAGCCGAACTTGCCGCCTCTGCGCCAGGGGACGTTGCTGCCGCCCCAGCAGTTCGCGATCACGTTCACCAGATCGAGGCGGATGGTGGCCCGCGTGGAGACGTCGTACGACAGCGACAGGTTTGCGGCGAGCTTGTTCGGCTCCGTGTATTGGCCGTAGCCGTCGAAGCGGCCGGCGAACGGGTTGGGCACCGCGATTCCGGCCGCGCACGTCGACGCGTCGTACGGTGCGCCGGCCTGCGGTGCGGGATAGCGCGGGTCGCTGCCGGTGGTCGCGGCGGGAGCTGCGGGGTTGAGCGCGCTGCAGCCGCGCGCCGGGTCGATACCGGCGACCTCCAGCGGGCGGCCGTACTGCGCTCCGCCTTGGAATTGCACGGTGGGCGTGACGTTGAAGCGGCCGCGCTTGTAGTTGCCGATCAGCGTGAGGACGTGCGGCGCGACGTACGTTTGGTTCGAGCCGGTTCCCCGTGTGGCGCCGGAGTACGCGTTGTACGCCGGGTAGAGCGCGTTCGGATCGAACAGATTCTGCACCGGCATGTTCCAGTACGGGTTCGCGATGCTGCCGGGCGCGCACGCCGGATCCGGTGCGCCCGACGGCGTGAAGCACGCCGCCGCGCCGGTCGACGTGTACGACGCGATCGGCGCGGACGCCCGGGACGTAACGCCCGCAAGATAGGTCGCGGTGCCGGTGTCGATCCGGCAGCGCGCGTCGCCCGGGTTCGTGAGCGTGCAGTATTTCGTGTAGGCGTTGTACTGCGCGATCGCGTTGTTCAGCGCGGTGGTGTTGTCCGTCCCGTTCGCGAACCGGTCGAACTTCACGCGCGCGAACGTGTACGTGTAGCTGAGCCCGGCGTACAGGCCGTCGCGGTTGAGATCGCCTTTTTGAACGGCCAGCTCGACGCCCTTGACGTTCTTGCGGCCGACGTTGATGGCCGAGACGACGTTGGACGAGCGCGCGTCCTGCGGCATCGAGCGCAGCTCGTTCTTCGTCTGGCGCAGGAACGGCGTGAGCTTGAACGACGCGTCCGAGCCGTTGAACTGGTGCTCCCACGAGGCGTCCGCGTTGTACGACTCCTCCGGATAGATGCGGTGGCTCGGGCTGCGAAAACCTGTCGCGTAGAACGGCTGGTTGAGCGCGATGAAGTTCGGCTGCGTGGTGTTGAACTGCTGGTACGCCGTGCTCGCCGGCTGCGCGTACTTGCCGGCCGAGAACCGCACGACGTTGGTGCGGTTGACCGAATAGCTGGCGCCGAAGCGCGGCTGCAGCTCGGGATAGTCTTCCCGCGGGTCGCTGTGCGGGCTGAAGTTCACCGGCTGCAGCCCGTACGACGCGCAGGTCTTGTTCGCGAGGTCCAGCGCCGCACCCGAG
>JAXDMB010000237.1:0-2615 GCA_034666325.1 Vulcanimicrobiota bacterium | reverse complement strand
CCGTCGAGACGACGCCGGCTGGACCCTCTCACGCGCGTGCGCCCTAGATGCGCACCGGTTGCGGGGCCGACGGTGAGCCGGCGACTCCATCGCTCGTTCCGTTGCCGCCTGACGGCGGCGTGCGGTGGTTGCCGCGGCCGAAGCCGAACTGGTGCTCCAGCTCCGCGATGAACACGTACAGCACCGGCGTGATGAAGAGGTTCAGGATCGTCGAGAGGATCATGCCGCCGAACACCGCGGTGCCCAGCGAGTTGCGCGCGCCGCTTCCCGCGCCGCTCGCGAACACCAGCGGCGTGACGCCCAGCACGAACGCGATGGACGTCATGAGGATCGGCCGCAGTCGCGTCTCAGCCGCGCGCATCGCGGCCGTCACCGAATCGACGCCTTGGTCTCGAAGCTGGTTGGCGAACTCCACGATGAGAATCGCGTTCTTCGACGCCAACCCGATGAGCATGACGTACCCCACCTGCGCGAACACGTCGGAGAACGTGTGCCGCACCCACAAGCCGCCGAGCGCGCCGAGCAGCGCGAGCGGAACGGCGAGCAGGATGATCAGCGGATCGGCGAACGACTCGTACTGCGCCGAGAGGACGAGGAACACGAACACGATGCCGAGCCCGAAGATGATCGCGGCCGTCGCGCCGCCCTCGATCTGCTCGCGTGAAATGCCGCTCCACTCGCCCGCGAAGCCCGGCGGCAGATTTTGTGCGTTGCGGTCCATCGTCGCGAGCGCTTCACCCGACCCGTGGCCGGGCGCAGGCCCGCCGCTGATCTCGACCGACCGGTACAAGTTGAAGTGGTTGATGACCGGCGGAACCTTGATCTCTTTGATGTCGACGAGCGCGCTGATCGGAATCGCCGGAGCCGTCACGAGCTGTCCGTTGACGAACAGCGGGTTGGCGTCACGGACGTAGATGGTCTGCAGGTCGGAGACGCGCGAGCGGTACGGCGTGTCCGCCTGCACGTACACGCGATAGCCTTTGCCGTTCATGTCGAAGTCGTTGACGTAGACCGAGCCGAGATAGACCTGCATCGTGTCGAACAGCGACGGCAGCGACACGCCGAGCTGTGACGCCTTGGCGCGGTTCACGTCGGTGAGGATCGTCGGCTTGTCGGTGCGGAACGTCGTGTAGACGCCCGCGAGCGGCGAACCGGGTGCGTACGCTTGCCCGATCAGCATGCCCGAGGCTCGCGCGAGCGCCGGAATGCCCTGGTTCCCGCGATCTTCCAGCTCGTACGCGAAACCGCCCTGGAAGCCGAGGCCCGGAATCGACGGCGGCTGCACCATGAACGCAAGCGCGTCCGGATGGCGCGCCTTGAAGTCGGTGAACAGCCGGTAGTTCACGCGTTGCGTGATCGCGCTGAGCACGTGCTCTTTGCCCGGCCGCTCGCCCCACGGCTTGAGGCGGATGAACATCGTCGCCTTGTTCGAGCCCGAGCCGGTGAAGCTGAACCCGGCCACGTCGAACAGGTCGGAGATCTCCGGCTGCTCGTGCAGCACCTGCTCGAGCTCGCGCTGCACCTGGTGCGTGGTGTCGATGGAGCCGCCTTCGGGCAGCTGCATGCTGACGATCGCGAAGCCTTGGTCCTCGTCGGGAATGAACGCGGTCGGCGTCGTCGTGTAAACATAGCCGGTCAGACCGAGCAGCAACGCGAAGACGCACAGCGCGAGCACGCGGCGGCGCATCACGAACGGCAGCGCGCGGTGATAGCCGCCGCGCATCGCGTTGATCACGCGGTTCACGGGCCGGAAGAACCGGCTCTCGCGATGCTCGCTGCGGCCGAGCAGCAGCGACGACAGCACCGGCGTGAGCGTCAGCGCGCAGAACAGCGAGATCGTGATCGAGCACGCGATCGTGAGCGCGAACTGCTTGTAGAGCTGGCCCGTCGTCCCCGGGAAGAACGCGACCGGAACGAACACCGCGAGCAGCACCAGCGACGATGCGAGCACCGCGCCGGTGATCTCGCTCATCGCCTCGCGCGCGCCCTCGAGCGGCGGCATGCCCTTCTCCTGGATGAAGCGCGCGATGTTCTCGATGACGACGATCGCGTCGTCGACCACGAGTCCCGTCGCGAGCGTCAGCCCGAACAGCGTCAGCGTGTTGATCGAGAACCCGAGCACCTTCATCAAGAAGAACGTGCCGATCAGCGACACGGGAATCGTCAGCGCCGGAATCAGCGTGGTGCGCCAGTCCTGCAGGAACAGGAAGATCACGAGCACCACGAGGCCGATCGCGATCAGCAGCGTGATCACGACTTCCTTGATCGACTCGCGCACGAACTCGCTGGTGTCGAACGCGACTTTGTAGCTCACGCCGGCGGGAAACTTCAGCGCGAGGTTGTCCATCGTCGCGCGAACCTGCTGCGACACCGCCAGCGCGTTGCCGGTCTGCAGCTGCAGGATACCGAGACCCACGCCGTCTTTTCCGTTGAACCACAGCGAGCCCGAGTAGTTCTCCGCGCCGAGCACCACGCGCCCGACGTCGCTCACCTTCACGAAGCCGCCGTCCGCGCTCGTGCGCAGCACGATGTTCGCGAACTCCGAGGCGCTGTGCAGCCGTCCCGTGGCGAGCACGGAGTATTCGTACGGCTGATGGCCGTTGGTGGGCGGCGCG
>JAXDMB010000236.1:0-11737 GCA_034666325.1 Vulcanimicrobiota bacterium | reverse complement strand
AGCACGTAGAATGCGAGCGCTGCCATCACCGATCCTAATCGCCTTCGTATCGCAGCTGGCGAGCAGCCTCGCTGAACTTGGCGGGAACGATCCATGCGACGACGATCATCGTCACGGCAGTGAACGTCCAAAGAGCACTCGAACGGTACCAATCGGCACTATCGCTCAAGTTCATGTGCATAGTCGTCAGCTCGTTGTACTGGAATGTCGCTACGATCGCCGCCATGAGAAAGGCGACGCTGAAGAATCCGAACCAACCGCGTGCTTCACCGTCCGTCGTTATCGCATCCGTCCATGCCGCGATGACCAAAATCAGAATGTACAACCAGATTTCCGGCGACAGCGCGAAGTCGTCGAGGCGGATGCCGCCGCCGGTGCGCACGTTCGCAATGTGTACGAGCCTGAGCCAACTTGGAATCCCGCCCAGCAGATAGGTTGCCAGGATCCAGGTCGCGATCTTGGGCATGGCGCGGCGCCAAGCTGCATGATGGAGCAATTCCCACACGTACCCGGTCCCCGGACGGATGCGCGACCTGAAACGTCGCGTCGCTGTGCGGTGTCTTATACAGAAGTGCCCGAGCTTCCTGAAGTCGAGACCATCGCCCGCGGTCTCGCCAATGCCGTCACCGGCAAGACCATTGCCTCTGTGACGGTCACAATGCGCAAGATCGCGGTCGCGCCCGGGGGCGAGGTCTTCGAGCAAGCGCTTGCTGGCGAGACGATCGCGGGCGTGAGCCGGCGCGGGAAGTACGTCGTGATCGCTCTGACGTCGGGACGGCGGCTGGCGGTCCATCTGCGGATGACCGGCCGGCTGGTCGTCCAGCCCGCGGGCTACGCCGAACCCCAACCGTACACCCATGTCCGGCTGGCCTTCACGGACGGCAGCGGGCTCTGCTTCGCGGACGTCCGGCAGTTCGGCCGCATGCGGCTGCTCGCTGCCGGTGACCCGTGGGACGCCGACGGCGGGGTGGAGCCGCTTTCCGAGGGCTTTACCAGCGAAGCGTTTGTGAGTATGCTGGACGGGCGTCGCACGCCGATCAAGACGTTTCTCCTGGATCAGTCCAGGATAGCGGGTGTCGGGAACATCTACGCGTGCGAAGCCTTGTGGGAAGCGGGGATCCGGCCGAGCCGCCCGTCGCACAAGATCAGCCGGCCCGCAAGGCGCCGGCTGCACGGCGCGATCCGAAACGTGCTGAACCGCTCCATCGAGGCGCGGGGAACGTCCGTGGACGACTACGTCGATGCTGAGGGGCTGAAGGGCGGGTTCCAAAACCAACTCGCCGTTTATGGCCGCCTCGGTGAACCGTGTTCTCGGTGTGGGAAACCCATCGTCCGCACGGTGATCGGGCAGCGTGGCACCTGGTGGTGCCGGGGCTGCCAAAAATAAAAAAATATAGACGAAGGAAGTTACCTCACCATCACTAGCACACTCGACCTCGAACCGCAGGACCCGCAGGCTCAAGCAGCCGCAGCACCGGCTCCCGCGGCACCCGAAGTCCACCCTGAAGAAGACCAGCTCGCACTCGAGCAGCGTCTCTACGAAGAGTCCCTGAAAGTCCTCGACGAGGGCCAGGTGCTCACCGGCGTCATCGTCGCCAAGTACCAGGACGAATTGCTCGTCGACATCGGCGGCAAATCCGAAGGCATCCTTCCGTTCCGCGAGCTGTCGCTCGCGATCGAGCCGAAGGAGCTCAAGGTCGGCGACACCCTGGAAGTCATGATCCACCGGATCGACGACCAGGACGGCCAGCTGTCCCTGTCCGAGCGCCGTGCGCGCGCGCTGAAGACCTGGGAAAAGGTCATCGAGGCGCACGACAACGACGAAGTCATCGAAGCGACCGTCACGCAAGTCGTCAAGGGCGGCGTTCTCGTCGACCTCGGCATGCGCGGCTTCGTACCGGCGTCGCAGATCCGCCGCCAGCCCGTCGGCAACCTCGACGAGCTCGTGGGCAAGAAGCTGCGGCTCAAGGTGATCGACCTCGACCACAAGCGCCACCGCGTCGTCCTCTCGCAGCGCCAGGTTCTCGAAGAAGAGCTCAACGCGAAGAAGCAGGAGCTGCTCGGCACGCTGCAGGTCGGTCAGATCCGCGAAGGCGTCGTCGTTCGGCTCGCCGAGTTCGGCGCGTTCGTCGACCTCGGCGGCATCGACGGCCTCATCCACAACTCCGAGCTCTCGTACGCGCGGATCAAGCACCCCTCCGAAGTGGTGAAGATCGGCGACACGGTCTCGGTCGAAGTGATGAAGTTTGACCCCGAGGCGAAGAAGGTCTCGCTCTCGCTCAAGCACGCGCTGCCCGACCCGTGGGTCGAGCACGCGGACAAGCTGTGGGAGGGCAACAAGCTCGTCGCGCAAGTCGTGAAGGTCACGCCGAACTATCTCCTCGTCGAGATCGTCCCGGGCGTCCTCGCGATGGTGCCCAAGGGCGAGTTCGACGCGCAGGTCCAGTACTCGCCGGGCCAAGAGGTCGAGGTCACGCTGCTGACCATCAACCATGGCACGCGGCGCATCACGGGCTCCATCCAGCACGTCGCCGACGTTGCGCCCGAAGAGTTCGACGCGATTCCGATCGAGGACGGCTTCGGCCCACTCGGCGCGGAGCTGTCGCAAACCACCGTCTGAGTTCGGTTCGCGGCTACGGCTGCGAGCGATCCTGATGCACGGGGGAGGCGGAAACGCCTCCCCCGCGTTCTTTTCTGCTGATTAGTTGCGCGCGTCGTACACGTATGCGCGCGTAACCGCCTCGAACGCGCCGTCACCGAATCGCGCCGCGAGCGCGTTTGCAGCGGTGCGCGTGACCTCCTCGAGCCGCGTCGCGTCACGAGCCTCGATCTCGGCGCGCAGCGGCGTGCCTTGGCAGATGCCGGTCGCGAGATCGAGCGCCGACGAAGCGCGTCCGCGGCCGTCGACCGTGAATACGACCACGTTGCCGAAGCCCGCTTCGTGCAAGCCGGCCGTGGCCGCCGTGGGGTCGCCGTAGCCGTGCGGCGTTCGCGTGAAGAACGTCGGCGGGTCGGCCGGAAACGCCGCCGCGACGGCGCGCGTCGCGATCTGGACTGCCTCGCTGAACTCGATCGGCGCCCACATGTTGAACAGGAAGCGGCCTCCCGGCCGAAGCACGCGGCGCGCTTCGCGATACGCGCGCACGCGGTCCGGGAAGAACATCGCGCCGAACTGGCAGACGACGAGATCGAACTCGGCGTCGCCGAACGGCAGCGACATCGCGTCCGCCGGGCGCCACGTGACGTCGGCCGCACCGCTGTGCGCGGCCGCATGCCGGAGCATCGCCTCGTTGAGATCCGTCGCGACGATGCGCGCGGACGGCGGCAGTGCGTCGCGAAGCGCCCGCGTCACGATGCCGGTTCCCGCTGCAATTTCCAGCACGCTGCCGGCCGGTTCGGCGCGCACGCGCGCGCCGATGTCCTCCGCGTACGGCGCGAAGAGCACCGGTCCGAGATGCCGGTCGTACAGCGCCGGAATCGAGCCGGTGAAGACGCTGTCGGGTGCGCTCACCGTTACGGCGCGGGGTCTTGCTGGGCGAGTTGCGCGACCATCTTCTTGACGTCCTCGACGTCGACTTCGATCTTCGTGGCGATCTCGATCAGGATGCGTTCTTGCAGCTCTTGGTGATAGAGCAGCCGCGAGATCGAGTCGTGATCGTGCTCCGCGCGCAATTCGGCGTGCGCGCTCGACTGCCGCTGGCCCACCGCGAGGATGAAGATCAGGATCAGCTGCAGCACGTTCGAGCACGTCAGCAGAAACGTGAACGGAAACGGGTCGAACTTCGTGACGAGGCCGACGACGATCCAAATGAGCTGGACGATGATCGCGAGCCCGAGCGCGAGCGGCGCCCCGGTCGAGTCCGCCACTCGCTTGCAGAAGCGCTCGACCGGAGAGAGGCTTTCCGCGTGCTCCTGATTGACGTCATGAACGAGCGGGTGCTCCGTGACATTCATAGGAACACCGGTCGAAACGGCGGGCTTGGCATCCATGCGCCTCGTATACGACAGGTCGCTCGGGGGACCCGTACGAACCGGGCTTCGCGATGGCGAAGCTTCGCGTTGGGCTCACCGGTGGGATCGGCTCCGGGAAGAGTGCCGTCGCGGCGGTGTTCGCCGAGCGGGGCGCCACCGTGATCGACGCGGACGTGCTCGCGCGCGAGGTCGTCGCGCCGGGCTCGGACGGTTTGCGCGAGATCGGCGCCGTGTGGCCGCAGGCGATCGCGGCGGACGGCGCGCTCGACCGGCCCGCGCTCGCGGCGATCGTGTTCGCGGACGACACGGCGCGCGAGCGGCTCAACGCGATCACGCATCCTCGTGTTCGCGCCCGCGCCGCGGAGCTCGAGCGCGACGCGCCGGACGGGCTCGTCGTGCACGTCATTCCGCTGCTGTTCGAGGGCGATTACTGGCGCACGTGCGACAAGACCGCCGTCGTGATCGCGCCCGCCGAGGTGCGAATCGCGCGGGTGATCGCGCGCGACGCCGCCGAGCGCGAAGCGGTGGAACGCCGGATCGCGGCGCAGATCGATCCGGAGCTCGCTCGCACGCGCGCGGACTACGTCATTGAGAACGACGGTGATCTCGCCGCGCTGCGCGAACGAAGCGGTCGGGTGTACGACGCGCTGCTGCGCGATCTGGCCGCCAAGGAGGATCGAGCATGACGACCGCCCCCGCCGCCGCTTCCGGACCCATCGGGTTCGACACGCTGCTCTCGCGCACGTGGGCGCTGTTCCGGCGCAACTGGATCGTCGCGCTGCCGCCCGTCATCGCGGGCTTCGTGACGATCGCCGGCATGGCGGTATTCGCCGGGTTCGGAATCGTCGCGGTGGTCGCCGCCGCCGGCACGCGCCATGCGGCGCCGGCGTTCGGCGCGGCGTTCGTGCTCGGCTACCTCGTGTTCATCGTCTTCGTGCTGCTGGTGACGCTGTGGGGCTACAGCGCGATGTTCGGGATGGCGGACGCCGCGTGGGCGCGCGGCACCGCGACGTTCGGTGACGGCTTCGCGGCGTTTCGCAGCTGCGCCGGCGCGGTGGTCGTCGCCGGAATCGGCGTGTGCGGCTTGGCGATCGCGGCGTTGATCCTCGCTATTCCGACGCTGTTCATCGCGCTGCTCGCGCTGCCGCTCGTGACGATGTACGTGATGCCGTCGGTGATCAGCGGCCGCCGCGGCGGTTTCGAGGCGATCGCCGAGTCGTTCCGGCTCGTGCGCCGCTATCTCGGGCCTTCGGTGATCGCGATTCTGGTGCTGCTCGCGATCTGGTACGGGCTCAGCTTCATCGGCGCGATCTTCATCTTTCCGCTCGAGTTCTCGATCCTGCCGCAAGGAAGCGACACGATGCCGCACATGCCGCCGATCGCGCTCGCCGTCGTCTGCGGGATCGGCTACCTGATCTCGATCCTGCTGTCGATGGCGTACTCGGGCTTCTTCGCGCTCGCGATCGTGGGGCTGTACCGCGATCTCGCGGCGCGCGAGGGCATGCTTCCGGCATCCGCGGACCCGCTCGCGAGCGCCTTTACCTAGCCAGGGGACGGCAAGGTCCCCGGCCGCAACGCCGAAGTCGGGCAGGTGGTTCAAACCGCTCCGCCGCCCCGCCCGGCCGTTCGCATGGTGCGCTCGTCGATGAGGATCGCCGCGCTGGGGACGTACCTTCCCGAGAAGCGGCTAACGAACGACGACCTCGCGCGCCTGGTCGACACCGACGATGCCTGGATCGTGCGCCGCACCGGCATTCGCGAGCGCCGGATCGCCGAGGCGCACGAGTACACCAGCGACCTCTGCCTCGAAGCGGTGCGCGACATGGAGCGCCGCGGCGCGCGGCTCGACGCGGTGGACTACATCATCGTGTGCACGGCCACGCCCGATTACGGTTTCCCGAGCGTCGCGGCGCGGCTGCAGCACCGCCTCGGCCTGACGAACTGCGGTGCCATCGACGTCACCGCCGCGTGCGCCGGCTTCATGTACGGGCTCGACTGCGCCGACGCGCTCGTGAACACGGGCCGCGCGCGCAGCGTGCTCGTCGCGGGCGGCGAGACGCTCTCCAAAGTGGTGGACTACCAGGACCGCGCGACGTGCATTCTGTTCGGCGACGGTGCGGGCGTCGCGCTGGTCGACGCGCCCGGCGACGCGCCGCCGACGCTGCTCGCGCGCCGCGCAGCGAGCGACGGCGCCTCGGGCCAGAGCCTGTTCCTCACCGGCTTGCGCGACGAGATCGCGGGAATCGTCGAGCCCGACCGCGTGCTGCGCCAGAACGGCCGCGCCGTGTACGAGTGGGCCGTGACCAACGTGAGCGCCGGGATTTGCGAGCTGCTCGACGCCGCGCAGCTGCGGGCCGGCGACGTGGACTGGTTCGTGCCGCACAGCGCCAACGCGCGGATGATCGAGTCGATCTGCAAACGGACCGGGATCCCCTACGACCGCGCTCTGATGAGTCTGGAGTGGTGCGGGAACACCTCGTCCGCCTCGATCCCGCTCGCGCTCGCGCCCGCGGTTCACGACGGCCGTGTTCGTCCGGGCGACGTCGTGCTGCTGTACGGCTTCGGCGGCGGGCTGGTGGAGAACGGGATGCTGATGCGCTGGTCGTAGTACCACGCATGCGTCTGTTCCGTTCGGTCGCGCTCGCCGCGCTGCTCCTCACCCCCGCCGCGTCGTTCGCGCAGAGCGGCGTCGCGCTGCCGCCCGCCGGAACGTCGTCGCCGCGCGTCGGCGTGCTCGAGACCGCGTACGTGCAGCAGCTGCTGCAAAGCCAGCCCTCGAACGCGACGCAGGCCGGCATCCACGCGTACGACGACCGGGTCGCGGACTTCACCGCGGACGGGATCGCGCGGCGCGACGCGGCGGCGCACCGCATGCTTGCCGACATCGACGCGCTGCAGCGCTCCGGCGAGAAGCTCAGCGACGAAGACGCGGCCGACGTGCAGATCATGCGCTCCGCGCTCGAGCGCCAGCTCCTCGACGACGAGCAGGAGCAGCGCTGGAAGCACGACCCGAGCATCTACAGCTCCGCTGCCTCGTACGCGGTCTACGGTTTGTTCTCGCGTGAGTTCGCGCCGCTTGATCAGCGCGCGCGCTCCACGATCGCCCGCGAGCGCGCGATCCCGGCGCTGCTGGCCGCCGGCAAAGCGAACGTGACGACGGTCGATCCGATCAGCGCCGATCTGGCGAAGTCGAACCTCGCGGGCGCGGTGACGTTCTTCCAGACCGTCGTGCCGGCGGCGTTCACGGAACTGCGCGACGCGGCGCTGCAGCGCGAGCTCGCCGACGCGAACGCCGCGGTGGTAGCGGCGCTGCGCGATTATCAGAGCGCGATGACGGCGGGCCCGCTCGCGCATCCGAGCGGCACGTTCGCGATCGGCGCGGCGTCGTTCGCGCGCCGGCTCGAGCTGCAGGAAGGGCGCGCGCTGCCGCTGGACGTGTACGAGCGCGTGGGACAGCGCGCGCTCGACGACACGAAGGCCGCGTTCGTCGCGACCGCCGCGAAGATCGATCCGTCCAAGACGCCCGCGCAAGCATACGCGGATCTCGGCAAGCAGCACCCGACGTCCGAGAACTTGCTGTCCACCGCGCAGAATTCGCTCGCGGCGCTGCGCACGTTCGTCGAACGCAAGCACCTCGTCACGCTGCCCGCGGAGTTCGACGTGCGCGTGCACGAGACGCCGTCGTTCAACCGCCAGACGTCGCTCGCGTCGATGAACACGCCGGGCGCGTTCGAGAAGGTCGCGACGCAGGCGTACTATTACGTGACGCCGGCCGATCCCGCGTGGACGCCCGCGCAGCAAGAGCAGCACCTGTCGTTCTACAACACGTACGCGTTCCCGATAATCAGCGCGCACGAGGTGATGCCGGGACACTATCTCAACTTCGTGCTGCACAAGTTCCAGCCGCTCTCGCTCGTGCGCGCGCTTTCCGGCAACCCGTCGTACAGCGAAGGCTGGGCGCACTACGACGAGCAGCTCGTGGTCGACGAAGGCTGGGGCGACGGCGATCCGCGCGTGCGTTTCGCGCAGCTCGGGCTCGCGCTGCAGCGGGAAGCGCGCTATCTGGTCGGCTTGCGCGAGCACACGCAGGGCATGACCGTCGACCAAGGGACGGCGTTCTTCGTCGACAACGCGTTCATGCCGGAGATCGTCGCACGCCGCGAAGCGCTGCGCGGCACGCAGGATCCGCTCTACGGCTACTACACGCTCGGCAAGCTGGAAATTCTAAAGCTGCGCGACGACTACAAGAAGAAGCTCGGCGGCGCGTACACGCTGCAGAAGTTTCACGACGCGTTCCTCGCGCACGGCAACTCCCCGATCGCCGTCGTGCGCAAGCTGCTGCTCGGGCCCGACGACGACGGCAAGCTGTTGTAACGCATTCGCATTCGGCGAATGCTCGCGTTTCGGCCTTCGGCCGAATCCGCCGCTAAAGACGAGGTTACGGTGATGGGGACGGGGCGTTCTCGAACGCCGGGGCGCTGCGGCCCACGTCGAAGACGCGCTCGTCGCCGAGCGCGTCCATGAAGCCGCGCACGACGAACGTTCCGGTTGGGCGGATGCCGAGCGCGCGCGAGAGCCGAATCGTCCCGGTCGCGTCGCGCAGGCGCGGCGTCCCGCCGTCCACGTACGGCTCGCCCGCGATGGTGATCACCGTGCCGGCTTTGCTTGCGAGCGCTTTGGCGATCGTGTCGGGCGGATCGAACGCGACCGGCTTGTCGACCACCACGCCGAAGTTCGTCCCGAGCATCGCGACGCGCACCGTGTAACGGCCCGGCGCGAGCGCGCGTCGGTCGTCGGTCGTCGAGTCGACGATCACTTGCGCGAGGCGCAGCAGTCCCGGCGGCACGTCGAGCTGGCGCGTGATCGGAATGGGTTTGTGCCCGGTGACGGACGACCACACCGGCGCGTCGTCGCGCAGCACGTCCACGCGGAAGAGGTCGGCGGTCGGAAAACGCAGGCGCACGATGCGGCCGGTCGCGTTGTGCAGCGCGATCGCGACGGTGAACGGCGCGAGCAGCGCGGTGCCCTCGCGCTCGAGCGAGACGTCGGCCCACACGCCGCGCGGTGACGCCGACGGCGCGGGGTGCGGCGAGCCGGACGGCGACGGGTGCGCGGATCCGGACGCCGGCGGGCGCGGTGAAGCCGCCGCGGCGAGCAACGTGCCCAGAAGCTCCGCTCGCGTCACTGCTGCTCCAGAGCTCGTGAGCGGGCGTGCCGGGGCGCGAACGGAAAAGCTTGCGGTTGCACGAGGGTGATCGTCTTGTGCGCGACGCGCAGAAGTCCCACCGCGTCGGCGCCGTGTTCCATGCGCCGGCGGCCGAGCGCGTCGACGAACCGCCCGGCGGCGTGCTCGTCCATCAGCTCCGCCGCGCCGTCCGGGTCGTCGGGGATCATCCGCCGTTGCGCAGCACGCGCCCGGGACGCGCGCCGGTGATCGTTCCGTCGCGCAGCGCGGCCCGTCCGTTCACGTACACGTCCCGGATGCCGTCGGGCGGAACGAACGGGTTCTCGTACGTCGCGCGGTCGACGACGTGCTCCTCGTCGAATACGACGAGATCCGCGTGCATGCCGAGCGCAATCGTTCCGCGGTCACGCAGGCCGAACTGCCGCGCGGGCAGCGACGTCATGCGCCGCACCGCTTCGGCGGCGTCGAACACGCGCCGCTGGCGTACGTAGCGGCCGAACACGCGAGGAAACGTGCCGTACGTGCGCGGATGCGGAACGCCGCGCGCGGTGATGCCGGAGAACGCGCGCGCCGACGCGTCGCTGCCCACGCAGCAGAACTCCGCGCTGAGCACGGTCGCGACGTCGTCCTCGCTCATCGAGAAGAACGCCGACTCCACGCGCATCTCTTCTTCCACGAGCAGCCGGATCACCGCGCGCTGCGGCGTCGTGCGCCACATGCGCGCGATCGCGTCGATGCGCATGCCGGCGAGATCCGCGTTGCGCTCGCTGCCGGTGCCGGTCACCATGATCGTGTCCCAGCCGTCGCCGCCCAGCTCCGGGTCGCGCGCGAGCTGCATCGCGAGCGCGGCGGCCGCGGCGTGTTCCGGCTCGCGCAACCGCGCGAGCGCGGCGTCGTCGCCGCCGTCGCGCACGCTCTTCGGCAACACCGTCGCGAGCTCGGTCCACGACGCGACGTACGGATATGCGTCGCACGCGACGGCGGCGCCGCGTGCGCGCGCGCGGTCGATCGCGGCCAGCGTGCGGTGCACTTTTCCCCAGTTCTTCTTGCCGGCCGCTTTGTGGTGCGAGCACTGCACGGCGACGTCCGCGCGCTCGCCGACCGCGAGCGCTTCCGCGATCGCATCCTCCAGCTCGTCGCCTTCGTCGCGCACGTGCGACGCGTACAGCGGCGCGCCGGCGTCGCGCGCGGCGCGCGCGCACGCGACGAGCTCGTCGAGACCGGCATAGCGCCCCGGCTCGTAGATGAGCCCGCTCGACACGCCGAGCGCGCCCTCTTCGACCGCGCCGCGAATCAGCCGGTTCTGCGCGTCGATCTCCTCACGCTGCAGACGCCGCGCCGCAGCGCCGGCGATGCACAGGCGCGTGGTGCCGAGCCCCGCTAACGACGCGACGTTGAGCGCGACGCCTTCGCGCTCGACCAGCGTGAAGAACGCGTCGAACGACGTCCACTGCACGTCCAGACGGTAATCGTTCGCGTCGCGCCGCTTCCGCGTGAGCGCGGCACCGTACAGGGGCGCGACCGAGGTGCCGCAGTTACCGCCGATCTCCGTCGTGACGCCCTGGCGAATTTTTCCTTCGCACAGCGGGTTTACGAGCCACAGCTCGTCGGTATGTGAGTGTACGTCGATAAAGCCTGGCGCGAGCGCGAGACCCTCGCAAGAGACGCGTTCGTGCGCATCGCGATCGGACAGGTCCCCGATCGCAACAACTCTGCCGTCCGCGACGGCGACATCGGTCGTGTATGGCGTGCCGCCCAGGCCGTCGTAGACCCGAGGGCGCTCGTAGATCGTCCAGAGCAGCGTTTAACCTAGCTTTCGCTGGGTACAGGGCAGACGGTGGGCCGACAGCTCAGGGGGACTATTTCCAACATGGCGACCAACGACAACGTGACGACGACGACGGGCGGCGGAATGAGCGTTCGCGAGGCCGGGAAGCGCGGCGGCGATCGGGTCAAGGCGAAATATGGATCCGAGTTCTACGAAGCCATCGGGCGCAAAGGCGGCGAGGCGACGAAGAGCAAGTACGGACCGTCGTTCTATGAGGAGATCGGCGCCAAAGGCGGGCAGAAGCTGAAACGCACGACGAAAACGAGCGGATGATTCATGGCCGACCCCAAGAAGACCGTGCCGAAGGCGCGCACGGAAAAGGTCGACGGAGAGATGTCGGTTCGCGAAGCCGGTAAAAAAGGCGGCGACACCGTGCGCGACCGGTATGGTTCGGGGTTCTACGAGGAAATCGGGCGCAAAGGCGGCCAGGCGACGCGCGAGCGTCACGGCGCGGAGTTCTACGAAGCGATCGGCCAAAAAGGCGGCAAGGTCGTGAAGGAAAAATATGGTCCGAATTTCTACGAGCAGATCGGCCACAAGGGCGGTCAGAAGGTCAAGAAGCTGATCGCCGAAGCGAAGAAGAACGCACAAGGCGAAGAGTAGGAACCGCGCGGCACGCCGCGCGGTTTTTCTTTGCGTCACTTCGTTCCCTCGATCCGCCCGAGCGTGATCTCACCGGTGCGGAAGTTCGCCACCGCCTTCGCGACGATCACCTTCGCGGTGCCCTCCGTGATCGTCGCCGTGTGATCGAG
>JAXDMB010000235.1:0-10817 GCA_034666325.1 Vulcanimicrobiota bacterium | reverse complement strand
CTGCGTCGCCAGCAGGATCGACCCCGGCGACGTGGTTACGCCCGTCGCACCGTTCACCGGGCTCGCCAGCACGAACGTCGGGTTCGGCGGCGTGCACAAGCTAATCGTGAGCGGTACGGCCGCGCTCGAATTTCCGGACGAGATCGCGAGCGTCGTCTGACCGGATGCGATCGGCACGATCGTCACCTTCGATCCGCTCACGCTGAGCGCGGCAACGAGCGGATTGTCCGCTCGCGCGGCGATGCTCTGCGTCGCGTTCGAGACGTCGACCGATGCGGGTTGCGACGGCACGCCGATCTGCACGCTACTCGGCGACACGGTGAGCGGCACGGCGGACATTTGTGCTGCCGCACCGCCCGCCGACCCGCCGCTACAACCGGTACAGACCGTCGCCAGCAGGGCGGCAACGGCTCGCGCGAAGGTCATGGTGTGAAGACAGTCCATAGCACCAGCTTTTGCGGATCAGTGTCACCGGCATAGGTCGACGCTACCGGACCGGCGGCCACCATCTGCGAGCTGCCGGGAACCGGCGCGACCGCCTGCATAAAGTCGATCCATCGACTTGCATCGAAACCGGTCGGGGTCAACGTCCCTTGGTTGAAGTTGGTCACGGTCGCGATGTAGTTGCCGTCGATGTTCCACTGCGCGGCGAACACGCCGGGATAGAAGTCGGCCCGGCTGCGCGCGTAGACGATCATTGCGGCGTTGTAGGTCGTGTTGGAGACGAGCGGCATCGCGATCTCCGAACCGATCGGCCCGGCTCCGGGGATCCCGCCGGCAAATTGGAAGGCCGTGGACGCTCCGGTTGCGGTGTTCACCGCAAACTCGATTACCTGCGCCGATCGCGCGATTCGCGGATCGCCGAGACTGACGGTCGAGACGATATACGCCTGACCATTATTGAACGTCCAAACGCCAGCCGAATGTACCCAGCCGTTCGCGAACGTGTTGATGCAGCCTTGGCAGCCCGGCGCGTCGACGGCCACCGGGCCGGTAGCCGCGAACGTAGTGTTCACTTGTTGCGTCCCCGAGTAGAACACGGGCGGATAGGTACCCTCGACGTGCGAGTAGATGGCGGACGCATTGCCTGAAGTGATCCCCGACGCCACGAGGTATTGCCTGTTGTTGATAGTCGGAGCATAGGTGAGGACCGGGAGATCGCGATTGCCGCCGCCGACGTTGATCGGATCAAGAAACTGCCAGAACGTGGAATTCAGCGCGAGCGCCCCACCGCCGTAGACGGTGCCCTTGTCCAAGACGGTGAGATTCGGATCGCCGGCATTGCAGGGAACCGAGACGACGAGCCATTGCGAACTGGTCCCGGCGTGAGGCTGGTCCGTGTCGCCGATGTAGGTCGGTCCGCAACTCGCTATCTGATATAGATAGTAGCTGCCCGTCGGATTGGAGGTCGTCGACGCCGCAATGAACACCGGCGTCGCATACGTATGCGCGATGGGCATCGCGGTGATGACCCAGCGGTTGGAGAGCATGTCGTACAGGACGCGCGCGTCTGCTATCTGTGGATTGACCGCGCATGCCGGCAATGACGTCGAGCAAAAGAAGCTGTTGATGTTCGTGCTCGAGACGAGCCCTCCGCCCAACGTCCAGACGTCCATGTTCCCGTTGCCGCCGATCGTCACGACGTACGTGCCGTCGGTCGATCCGGCAATGTCGATCTGGCCGCTCTCGTTGAACGTGTTCGTGACTACCGACCGGACGCCGCGTGCCGTACCGGACGATCCCCTTGACCTCGGCGTGATCTCACTTTCGTTCGCCGACGATTGCGCCGGGTGCAGGATCACCGGTGACAGCGCAAATCTTCCCAGATCCAGGTTTGGGACGCGCCGCGTCTCCGCGTCGTTTTCGACCCGGCCGCCTGGCGGCCGCAGCGGCATCGCCGCGGCTTGGCGCATATCGGCGTGGAACGGTCCGGCGCTGCCGGCGGGACCGCTGCCCGCGACGGGCGCCGTGGGAACGAGATGTTCGCGGACCAGGGCGGCAGGCGCATTCCCTTTGTCGCCGCTGCCCGGCGGCATCTGCCTCGTGGAGCTTCCGCCTCCTGCCGAGCACGCCGTGAGCAGCAGGGCGAGAACCAATCGAATCGCTTTCATTCCGAATCACCCTTCAAACCGGAAATCGGCTCAAGGACTTGGCCGCCCGACGCACCGCTCCTTCGCCCCGTTAGGCCGAACGGTTTGCTTCGAAGGGACTGTGACGCCTGTTCGGGATAATGTGCTCGCATGAAGATCGCGGTCCCGAAGGAACGCGCGCCCGGTGAACGACGCGTCGCGCTCGTTCCCGAGATCGTCGCGAAGTTCGTCAAGGGTGGGCACACCGTCATCGTCGAGCGCGACGCGGGCACGAGCGCCGGCTATACCGACGCGGCGTTCGAGGCCGCTGGGGCCACCATCGCGCCCGACACGCGCGTCGCGTATCCGGAAGCCGATGTCGTCGTGCGCGTCGCCAAGCCGTCCGACGCGGAGCTCGACGGGATCCGGCGCGGCGCCGCGCTCGTCGGCTTTCTGGCGCCGCTCGGTGATCCGCGGTCGGTCGAGCGGTACGCCGAGCGCGGCATCACCGCGCTGTCGATGGAGACGATCCCGCGCACGACCAAAGCGCAGGCGATGGACGCGCTCAGCTCGCAGGCGAACATCGGCGGCTACAAAGCGGCGCTGCTCGCCGCGAACCACCTGCCGAAATTCTTCCCGATGCTCACCACCGCGGCCGGAACCATCGCGCCCGCGAAAGCGCTGATCATCGGGGCGGGCGTGGCGGGCTTGCAGGCGATCGCGACGTGCCGCCGGCTCGGCGCGGTCGTCACCGCGTACGACACGCGCTCGGTGGTTGCCGAGCAGGTGAAGTCGCTGGGCGCGAAGTTTCTGGAGATCGACGTCGGCGAGAGCGGCGAGGGCCAGGGCGGCTACGCCAAAGAGCTGTCCGCCGAAGCGCTCGCCAAGCAGCGCGCCGGCATGGTGAAGGCGATCGGCGGGAGCGACGTCGTGATCACGACCGCCGCGATCCCCGGCCGCCGTGCGCCGATCCTGGTGACCGCCGAAGCGGTCGCCGCGATGGCGCCGGGCAGCGTGATCGTGGATCTCGCCGCGGAAACCGGCGGCAACGTGGACGGTACCGTCGCCGGCGAAGTCGTCACCACCGCGAACGGCGTGACGATCGTCGGATTACTGAACTTGCCGTCGACGCTTCCGCACGACGCGAGCCGTCTCTACGCGCGCAACGTGCAAGCGCTGTTGGACTACATCACCAAGGACGGCGCGCTGGCGCTCGATCCCGAAGACGAGATCGTCGCCGGAACGACGCTCACGCGCGACGGGCAGATCGTGCACGCAGCCACGCGCGCCGCGCTCACCGGAGGGGCCGCGTGATCTCCGCTCATCTGCTCGCCGAGCTGACCGTCTTCGTCCTCGCCGTGTTCGTCGGCTTCGAGGTGATCTCGAAGGTGCCGACAACGCTGCACACGCCGCTGATGTCCGCGACGAACGCGATCCACGGTATCGTGCTGGTCGGCGCGATCCTCGTCGCGGGCCAGCTGGACGCGCCGCTGGGCTACGTGGTCGGCTTCTTCCTCGTGCTCTTGGCGTCGCTCAACGTGTTCGGCGGCTACACCGTGACGGAACGCATGCTCGCGATGTTCAAACCGAGACGCCCGGCGCCCAAGCCGCCGTCGGACAACACGCGATGAACGTCGTCGACAAGTCGGTCGCCAACCCGGTCGACATCGCGTACCTGATCACCGGCATCCTATTCATCCTCGGCCTGCGCTATTTGAGCTCGCCGAAGACCGCCGTGCTCGGCAACCGCCTCAGCGCGGTCGGCATGCTGATCGCGGTCGTCGCGACGCTCACGCAAGGAATCGTCAACTGGATCGTCGTCGGTTCGGCGCTGCTCGTCGGCGCGGTGATCGGCATCATGTCGGCACAGCGCGTCAAGATGACCGCGATGCCGCAGATGGTCGCGATCTTCAACGGCGCGGGCGGCGGCGCCGCCGCGCTCGTGGCGGCGGGCGAGCTGCTCAAATACGTGAACTCGGGCACGCCGATCACGTACGACGTCTCGTTCACCAGCGTGCTGTCGGCGGTGATCGGCGCGCTGTCGTTCGCCGGCTCGATCATCGCGTTCTTGAAATTGCAAGAGCTCATGACCGGGCGGCCGATCACGTACCCCGCGCAGCAAGTCGTCAACGCGCTGATCCTGATCGTGATCCTCGTGTCGTGGGGACTGGTCGTCGCGGGCGTTGCGCCGGTACTGCAGTGGTTCTGGATCGCGCTCGGCGCGTCGCTCGTGCTCGGCGTGCTGTTCGTTCTGCCGATCGGCGGCGCCGACATGCCGGTCGTGATCTCGCTGCTGAACTCGTTCACCGGCCTTGCGGCCGCGTCGACCGGTTTCGTGCTCGGCAACAACGTGCTCATCATCAGCGGCGCGCTGGTCGGCGCATCCGGCACATTGCTCACGGTACTGATGGGCAAAGCGATGAACCGTTCCATCACCAACGTGCTGTTCGGCGCGTTCGGCGCGGTAAAGATGTCGACCGCCGCCGGTGGTGCGCACGGCGGCGGTCAGAACGTTCGCTCCGTGAGCCCGGACGACGTCGCGGCGATGCTGTCGTACGCGAACGAGGTGATCGTCGTGCCCGGCTACGGCATGGCGGTCGCGCAGGCGCAGCACTCGATCCGCGAGCTCGCCGACCAGCTCGCGAAAAAGGGCGTCGAGGTGAAGTACGCGATCCATCCCGTCGCGGGCCGCATGCCGGGCCACATGAACGTGCTTTTGGCGGAAGCGAACGTCCCGTACGAGTCGCTCTACGACATGGACGACATCAACCCGGAGTTCGAGCGCGCGGACGTCGCGCTGGTGGTCGGCGCGAACGACGTGACGAACCCCGCCGCGCGCGAGGACAAGAACAGCCCGATTTACGGCATGCCGATCCTCAACGTTGACAAAGCGAACAACGTCGTAGTCCTGAAACGCTCGATGGCCTCCGGCTTCGCAGGCATCGACAACCCACTGTACGACGACCCAAAAACGGTAATGCTGTTCGGCGACGCCAAAAAATCGATCGACAGCGTAGTCGCGGGCGTGAAGGCGTTGTAGCTACGCTGCTGCGGAGAAGAAGCCGTCCGTGCTCAAGACCGGGACGTTGACGCTCACGTCGATTTCGAGCGCGCGCTCCACGTCGTCCGGGTAGCCGCTGTCGATCAGCTCCCGGCCTGAGGTGCTCGCGCGTATGTCGTCCGCCAGCGTTTCGCGGGCCGTGCGGAACGCGCGTGCCACGTAGCGCGCTTCCGGCGACGCTTCCGTGCCGTCGCCGAGCGCGGCCAGGATCGCGCCCGCGCCGAGGTCGTCTTCCAGTGCCGGGCGCAGCGTGCCGTCGGGCCAGCGTTCGCCTGCGGCGATCACCGCGATCGCGCCGTCGCCGGCGTGTGACGCCGCGAACGCGGCCACTGCGGTCGCGTTGCGCAGACAGCCCACCACGATCGTCCCGATGCCGCGCTCGTACGCTGCGCGCACGCAACGGGCGCCGTTCGGGGACGGCAGCACCAGCCGCGCGCCCTTCGGCAGCGATTCCAGCGTAGCGGGCGACAGCGTGTACGGCGATTCCGGCGAGCGTTTCCGGCGCGGCACCGCCAGCAGCGCGCCGTACATCTCCGCGAGCTGCGCGGACTCTTCGGACGAGCGAAAGTGGCTGGGAAAGACGGACGCGCCCTGTGACGTCGCCACGTCGACCGCCGTCGAGAACGACAGCACGTCCACCACGATCAGCACCGCCACCGCGGGCGATCGCCGTTCCGACAGCGCCGCCGCGCCGCGCTCGCCGCGTTCGAAGCGCACACGATAGCTCCGCTGGCGCAGATAGCTCCCGTCCGTCGTCGTCGTCATGGTCGGGGTATCCGCGTTCGAGCGCCGAACTCCGCTGTCCGCATGATGCTTGCCGCGATTCTGTCCGCCTGGCTGCAGTACGCCGCCGACGGCGAGCCGCACGCGCGCGCCGTCGTCACGGACGCCGCGTGTCCGAGCGCGGTCGTGGACGGGCGTCCCGTGCCGATGACCGAGCGCGCCCGCAAGTCCGCGCAGTTCGAGGACGTCGTCTGCGACGCGCGGATCTCCGACGCCGTCAAGCGCGTGCGCGTCGGCGACCGCGAGCTGCCCGCCCCCGTGCGCGATCCGCGCACGATCGTCGTGCTCGGCGACACGGGCTGCCGCATCAGCGCGGTGAGCGCGCAGTCGTGCAACGATCCGGCCGCGTGGCCGTTTCCGCAGATCGCTCGTTCGATCGCCGCCGTGCACCCGGATCTCGTCATCCACGTCGGCGACTATCTGTACCGCGAGAACGCCTGCCCGCTGCTCGCGCGCTGCGCGGACAGCCCGCACGGCGACGACGCGCCCGCGTGGTACGCCGACTTCCTCGCGCCCGCCGCGCCGGTGTTCGCGAGCGCGCCGGTGCTGCTGATGCGCGGAAATCACGAAGAGTGCGACCGCAACGGCACGGGCTGGTTCCGCTACCTCGACCCGCGCGAGACGACGGCGTGCAGCGACGCCACGGAGCCGTACCAGATCGGCTTGGGCACCCTGCAGATCGTCGCGTTCGATTCCTCGGTCGCCGAAGACCGCAAGACCGACCCCGCGCGCGTGCCCGTGTACCGCAAGCAGTTCGCGGCGGTGCGCGCGCTCGCCACGCGCTCGTCCCCGCGCCCGCCCCAGCGCTGGTTCGTCACCCACCGGCCGCCCTACACGAACGAGGACGAGCGCACCGCGATGGGCGACGCACTCGCGCCGTTCGACGCTGTGCTCGCCGGGCACATGCACCTGTTCGCGGCGATGAACGTCGCATCACTCCCTCCGCTGTTGGTCAACGGCGAGGGCGGGACGAAGCTCGATCCGAACTACGCCGCATTCCTGGGGCTCGCGATCGGAGAGCTGCGCGTTCAGGGCGACGTGTTCGGTTCTTCGCATTTCGGCTTCGGGGTGTACACGCGCACGGGCGCGGGGTGGACCATCTCGCTGCGCGACGCGGACGGAACGGAACGCGCCCGCTGCACGCTCGCGAGCCGGTCCGTCCACTGCTGATCGAAAGGCTCGCATGATCATCGCCGCCGTTCTGTCCGCCTGGGTGCAGTACGCCGCGGACGGCAACGCGCACGCGCGCGCGCTCGTCACGCGCACGTGCCCGTCCGTCACGTACGACGGCGGTTCGACGCCGATGCGCCAGCGCGCCGGCATGTCGAGCGGGTTCGACGACGTGGTGTGCGACGCGCCGCTGGCCGCCAATGCGACGAACGTCGCGGTGGAAGGCACGCGGCTTCCTTCGCCGGTGCGCGCGCCGCGCACGGTCGTGGTGTTCGGCGACACCGGCTGCCGCATGTCGGGCCAGGAGCAGCAGAACTGCGGCGACATCGCGGACTGGCCGTTCCCGAAGATCGCGCAAACGATCGCGGCGACGCATCCCGATCTGCTGGTGCACGTCGGCGACTACTACTACCGCGAGAACAACTGCCCGCAGATGATGACGAAGTGCGTGAACCGCTGGGGCGACACGAGCATATCGTGGAACGCCGACTGGTTCTCGCCCGCGAAGCCGGTGTTCGCGGCGGCGCCGCTCGTGCTGGTCCGCGGCAACCACGAAGACTGCTACCGCGGCGGTCCGGCGTGGTACCGCTATCTCGACGCGGCGGACACGCCCGCAGCGTGCGCCGCGAGCGGAGTCGACGGCACGCCGCCGTGGGCCGTGTCGTTCGACGGCTTGCGCATCGTCGTGGCGGACTCCGCGGCCGATCCGAGCGACGTCAAAGTCGACCCCGCGCGCGTCGCCTTCTACCAGAGCAGCTTCCGCGCGGCGCAGGCGCTGGCGGCGGGAGCGAACGGCGACGCGTGGTTCGTCACGCACCGGCCGCCGTTCGCGACCACGAACGAAACGCAAGCGCTGCTCGCGCTGAGCTGGCGCTTCGCGCCCTTCAACACGATCCTCGCCGGACACGTGCACGACTTCGAAGCGATCAATCTCGCCGGCTACCCGGCGCTGATCGTGAACGGGGAGAGCGGCGACGACCTCGACGACGCGGGCTCGACCGCGAAATACATTCCGCAGCAGCTTCAGAACGGCAAGCCCGCGTTCGCGTTCGCCGCCCCCGCGCCGTACGGCACCAAGCAGTTCGGGTTCGCCGTGTACACCAAGTCCGCGTCCGGCTGGGCGATCTCGTTGCGCGACGCGGACGGCATCGAGCGCCGCGCCTGCATGCTCGCGAAAGGAGTCATCTCGTGCCTCTGATTCTCTCGCACGTGGACCTGCGCGTGCGCGACCGTGCGAAAGCGACGGAGTTCTACGACGCGCTGCTCAACGTACTCGGCGCGACGCACGCGGAAGGCAAGGACTTCGCGACGTGGCAGATTCCGCCGCCGGACGCGCCCGACGACTGGGAAGCGACGGAGTGGTTCGGCATCACGGAAGATCCGGCGATGACGCCGGGCCCGACGCGCGTCGCGTTCGACGCGCCGTCGCGCGGCACGGTCGACGCGATCGCGACGTACCTGCCGGCGATCGGCGCGCGCAACATCGAGATGGACGACGGCGTCTACGGCCCGACATACTATGCGGTGTTCTTCGAAGACCCCGACGGCAACAAGCTCGAAGTCTGCCACATCGGCGCGTGAGACGTCAGCGTGCGGCCGACCGGCTCAGCGCGCGGGCGGCGTGCGGCGGTCGGACCACGTCGACCAGATCGAGATCGCGACGACGGCGAGCATCAGCACGATCCCCAGCGGCTGCGCGCCGTAGCCGAACGGGACCGAACCGACCAGCGCGATCGACGCGAGGAGCGTGAAGATCTTCGACCGCTGCGAGAACCGCGCGCCGGCACCTTTGCGCGACATCGCGAGGTAGAACAGAAAATACACGAATCCCGCGAGCTCGAACGGGTAGCCGGTCCGGATCAAGGAGTCGATCACGCTGCGGCGTTCGCCGCTACGGCGCGGCCAAACTCCAGCGGTACGCGTCCCACGTCGGGTCGAAGCCGTTCGGGTAGAACCCGTGCAGCGCGGTGCGGTACGCGTACGAGTACGACGGGTTGAACAAGTACACCACCGGCACCGCGTCCGCGACGCGCCGCTCGATCTGCGAATACAGGCGCTTGCGCTCCGCGCGGCTCGGCGCGGTCACCGCGCGGCGCTCCAGCGCGTCGACCCGCTTGTCGCACCAGCGCATGTAGTTGGCGTAACCGCCGCACGCGAGCAGAAACGAGTCGTCCGGGTCGGCGCCCATCGCCCACGGCACGTACGCCAGGTCGAACGCGCCGTTCGCGAGCGCGCCGCCCTGCGACTTGGGCAGGAACAGCTGCACGTTGGAAAGCGACTTGATCGCGATCTTCAGCCCGCGCGCGCCGAGCTCGCTCTGCACGACCGTCGCGACGCGCACGCCGGTGGCGGACTCCGGGAACTGCACGTACGTGAGCGCGAGCTGCTTGCCGTCTTTCGCACGGATCCCGTCCGCGCCGCGCTTCCAGCCGGCCGCGTCGAACAGACGGTCCGCGGTCGCGGGATCGTACGCGGGCTCGCGCACCGACGGATCGCGCGCCCACGACCCGAGCGACTGCGCGGTGTCGACCACGGGATAGCGCCCGAACGTGATCTTGCGCGCGATGCTCTCGCGGTCGATGGACGCCGCGAGCGCGCGCCGCACGCGCACGTCGTCGAGCGGCGGGTGCGTCGTGTTGATCGCGATCCCCGCGATGAGCGCCAGCGGCACCGTGCGGAACGCGAGCGCCGCCGGCATACCGAGCGACTCGCGCTGCGCGGGGGAGAGCAGGTTCCAGTCCACCGCGCCGCTTTGAAGCTGCGTGAAGTTCGAGCCCGGATCCGGGACGATACGGATGTCGAGGCGCGCGACCTTCGGCGCGCCGCGCCAGTACGACGCGCTCGCCTCGTACACGAGGTGGTCGCCGCGCGCCCACGACACCAACCGGTACGGTCCGTTGCCGACCGGGTGGGACGAGAACGCGCTCTGCTCGAGGCGCGCCTCCTTCTCGAGCAGGTGCGACGGCAGCACGTACTGCGGCGCCGTGCCGTAGCTGAAGAGCGTCGCGACCGCGGGCGCCCACGGCTCCTTGAGCGTCACGCGGACCGTGCGGTCGTCGAGCGCCTCGGCTTTTGCGACGCGATCGTAGCCGGCGCGCGACCGAACGGCGTTGCGGTCGTCCAGGATCGCGTGCAGCGTCCACACGACGTCGTGCGCGGTCACCGCGACGCCGTCTTCCCAGCGCACGCCGCGGCGCAGGTGGTACGTGATCGACCGGCCGTCCCGCGAAACGCCGCCGTTCTCCACGGTCGGAACGCGGTCGAGCAGCACGGGAACGGGCGCGCCGTGCTCGTCGACGTCGATGAACGGCTCGAACGCGAGCCGGGCCACCTGCTGCTCGACGCTGTTCGCGTCCACGTGCGCGAACAGCGGGTCCAGCGACTGCGGGTCCGCGGCCAGCGCGAACCGCACCACCGCCGCTCCCGGCACGCCGTTCGAGCCGCTGCCGCCGTCGCTTGCGGCGCGGCTGCACCCCGCGCACACGAACCCCGCCGCGAACGCGATGCCGATGAGACGAGAGCGAACGGCTGGGCGCATCGCGCGACCCTTCCCGGAGCGCGGGACCGGCCCTGTTCCTACGATCCGCCTCGCTTATGCACGCTGCCGTACCGACGCCGTCGGTACCGGCGTGATACATGAGATGTTAACTCGTTTGCGGCCGGTATGAATATCATGCCGGGCCGCCGCGTGCGTGGAAAGGCTCGTTTGCCCCAGACCTATCAGGGCGGAAATC
>JAXDMB010000234.1:0-20969 GCA_034666325.1 Vulcanimicrobiota bacterium | reverse complement strand
CGACGGACAGCGACGCGGCGACCGAGAGAATCGTCCAGAGGACGGCAAAACCGCGCTGTCCGTTCATGACAAGCCTCCGCACTGAGCGTACGACTGTACAGACCATCATAGCAAGAAAGCCATACGGCCGTCAAACTATGCCCCCGGCGCTACTGTTTGGAAGCCGGCTTCTCTGTCTGGACTTTCCGGCCAAATCGGCGAAGGGAGCCCCATGGGCGGCTCGCCACAGACGGCAATATGGCTCGTGATCGCGGCATTCGTGCTCACCGTTCCGCTCGTTTCGTTTGCGCGCCGCGCCGGCGTGTCGTATCCCATCGTCCTGGTTCTCGCCGGGCTCGTGCTCGGGTTCGTCCCGGGACTCCCGCGGGTGGAGCTCGACCCGGATCTCGTCCTGCTCATCTTTCTGCCGCCGCTCCTGTTCTGGGAATCGATCACGGCGCCGACCGACGTCATGCGCGCGAACGCCCGGTGGATCACGAGCCTCGCCATCGGACTCGTCATCGCGACGACCGGCGTCGTCGCGGTCGTCGCGCACGCCGCGATTCCCGGCCTCGCCTGGCCGATGGCGTTCGTGCTCGGTGCGATCGTCGCACCCACCGACGAGCTCGCCTCCGCGCCGGTCCTCGAACGTTTGCGGATGCCGCGCCACCTCGTCGCCGTCGTCGAAGGGGAGAGCCTGCTCAACGACGCCTCGTCGCTGATCCTGTATGCTACCGCGCTGGCCGCCGTCGTGACCGGTGTGTTCCACCCGGGGATCGCGGTGCTGCAGTTCTTCGGCTCGGCGATCGGCGGCGTGCTTATCGGCGTCGCCTGCGCTTGGCTCGCGATCGCGACGTGGCGCCGGGTGCGCGACGTCGATCTGCAGCCGGTCGTCGCCTTCACGCTCCCGTTTCTCACGTACGCGCTCGCAACGCGCCTCGCAGTCTCCGGGGTGCTCGCGGTGGTTGCTGCCGGCATCGTCGCGAGCCGTTTCACGCCGTTCGGGCTCGTCCCGCAGGCTCGCATGCGCGGCGCCGACTTCTACGAAGCGACGGTTTTCCTCGCGAACGCGATCCTCTTCTTGGTGCTCGGCCTGCAGCTGCGCATCGTCGGAACGACGGTGTTTAGCGAGTACGCATGGTGGACCGTGCTCGCCTATGCGGCGGCGATCAACGTCACGATCATCGCCCTGCGTTTTGGTTGGTTCGTGTTGCTCGAGTACGTACCGTGGTTCGGCGGTGAGGGAACGTACAGCGAGCCCAGCGTGCGGCGGGCGCTCGTCGCGAGCTGGTCGGGGCTGCGCGGAGCCATTTCGTTAGCCGCAGCGCTCGCAATTCCGGTGACGGTCGCCGGCGGTGCGCACATTCCGAACCGCGACCTTGTGATCTTTCTCACGTTCAGCGTGATCCTCGTGACGCTCGTCGGCGGAGGGTTGACGCTGCCGTCGGTCGTGCGCGCGCTCAAGATCCCACCTGGCGACGACGAAGAGGCCGAAGAGATGACAACCGCGCTCACAGCGATGTCGCGCAGCGCACACGAGCGGCTCCGCGCACTCGAACGCGAAGGACACATCACCGCCGCGGATTCGGCGGCATTGGCGCGGCACTACGCGTCGCGCCGGCACTTGCCGGGCGCACCGGTCGACCGCGAAGAGCAACGGCGGTTCGCAGCCGAACGCGAGGTGCTGCGCGCCGAGCGCACCGCGCTCATGAAGCTGCACGACGACGGCGGAATGGACAACACGGTGCTTCGCCGGATCGTCCACGCGTTGGACATCGCGGAAGAAGCGATTCCGGTCGAGGAAAGGCCGCCGGCCTACTGATGCGGCACGGCGAGCCCCGTACGCGCGAGCATGAAACGCTCGAAGAACGCCGATAGCTCGGCGAATCCGTCGAGCGGCAACACGCTCGCGACGAACTGATCCGGGCGCACGACGACCAGACATCCGTTCGCGCGATCGATGCCGCGAAGGTCGAAGATGTCCTCACCGCTCTTGACGTCGGGGCAGAATACTTTCTCGTAATCGTGCAGACCGTAGCGGCCTTTTTGCGGAAGCAGCAAGGGATGCAGCCGTCCGACCGTGATCTCATGGTGGCCCTGCTGCAGGACCGCGCGGACGTCGATCACCGCGTCGACGTCGGCGCCCGGCGGCGTGTACTTGCGAAGCGGCGAATCCGGCGAGTCCGCGAGGAGCGCGCAGAGCACGCTCAGGCGTGAGTCGGGCGACATCGGATCGTCCGGCGCTGCGAAGGCGAAGAGTCGCCAGCGGCCGTCGGCTTTTATCGTGTGGCCGAGGTGAACGCGCTTCGCGTCGGCCAAACGAATGACCGGCGCCGAATGGAAGCGCATCCCGACGGCAAAGCCTTCGGCAAGATGTTGATGCGCCGGCTCGCTCGTGATGAGCGACGGCCCGTAATGGACCGTGGTGCCGGCGGTGAAACGGAGCTGCTTGATGAAGTTCTTCCGGAACTCGGCTGGATCGACGCCGCCTGCGTCCGGATTCGCCGGATCCTTGGGCCGAGCGCTGAACATCTTCGCCCACTCGCGATCGAAGTCGATCAGCTCTTTCGCGAGCGCGCGCCGCTCCGCGGAATAGGTGTGGAGGATGCGCGGAGGCGACGTTCCGCGCAAGACGGCCGCGAGCTTCCAGCCGAGGTTGAAGGCGTCGGCGATCGAGACGTTCATGCCCTGACCGGCCTTCGGGCTGTGGGTGTGGCATGCGTCGCCGGCGATGAACACGAGCGGGCGCCGGCGCTCCACCTCGTCGTCCGGAACGTCGTCGAACTTGTCGGTGAGCCGCTGCCCGATCTCGTAGACCGACCACCACGCGGTCTCTTTGACCTCGAGCGTATACGGCCGGAAAATGCGCTGTGCGGCGGCGATGAGCTGCTCGAGGGTGATGTTGCGGCTCGTGACGCGTTCGTTCGGATTGAGCTTGTCGAGCTCGACGTAGAATCGCGCGAGGTAACCGCCTTCGCGCGGGATGATGAGGACGGTCCCCTCCGTCGCGGATTGGATCGCGGCTTTGAGGCGAATGTCGGGGAAATCTGTCACGGCCAAGACGTCCATCACGCCCCAGGCCTGATTCGCCGCATCGCCCTCCAGCGCTCGCCCGATCGCGCGCCGCACCGCGCTCCGCGCGCCGTCGCAGCCGACCACGTAACGCGCTCGGATCGTTTCGGTGTGTCCCTGGTGCTCGCCGTCGATCCGCTCCAGCGTGACGGTGACGGGATAGGCGGCGTTCGCCGTAGCCTCGTCGTAGGCGGCGGACTGGTCGGTCTCGAGGCTGACGAACCGTCGCGAATAGAACGGCTCGAGCCGCATCGGCGAGCCGCGCATGACGTCGAGCAGAAAGTCGTGGACGCGCGCTTGGTTGAGGATGGCATGCGGAAACTCTGAGAGCCCGTCCTCGACATCCTGAATCCGGCCGCTTCGCACGATGTGCTCGCGCCGCGTGTCGTCGGGCTTCCAAAACGACGTCTCGTTGACCCAGTACGCTTCTTTGAGGACGCGCTCGCTGAAGCCGAACGCCTCCCACGTCTCCATCGTGCGGACCGCGATCCCGTCGGCCTGTCCGAGCTGCAGCGGCCCGGGTTTTTGCTCGACGATCGCGACGGTGATATCGGCGAACGCGGAGAGCTGCGCCGCGAGCGTCAGCCCCGCCGGCCCGCAGCCGGCGATCAGGACGTCGACTTCGCGCGGGACCCCGTCCGCGCGGGCGGCGCTCCCGTCGAGCGGCTCGGAGAGGGACGGATCGCCGGGACGGAACCCGTTGAGGTGAAACTGCACGGAGCCCGCTCTTCGACAAAAATGGCGCTATTCGTGCTGATACAGTTCCGCGTGGGTAACTAGTAGAAGCCATGTTCGAGTTGCGGGACCTTGAGCGCTTTCTGGCTGTTGCCGAACAGCGAAACTTTGGTCGCGCCGCCGCAATTCTGGGGATGAGCCAGCCCCCGTTGACGCGGCAGATTCACGAGCTCGAGCGCGAGCTGGGCGTGCCGCTCTTCTCTCGCGCGCGCCGGCAGATCGAGCTCACGCCTGCGGGCCATGCGCTCGCGCGTGAGGCCCGCGCTCTGCTCGCCCAAGCCCGCGTCGCCGCGCAGATCGCGCGCGACGCCGCTGAGGGAGCGTCGGGACGGTTGCGCGTCGGTTATCGCGGCGTCGCGCGTTTTCGCATCGTCCCGGCCGCGGTCCGGCTGATGCACGAGCGCTTGCCGAATGCCTCGGTGACGCTCGCCGAGTCGATGACGGCGCTGTTGCTCGACCACGTGCGTGTACGGCTGCTCGACATGGGCGTGCTGAGCGGTCCGGTGACCTTCGAGGGTCTGCGCACGGCGACCGTCTCGCGCAGCAGCATCGTCCTCGCGCTGCCCGCACGGCACCGGTTGAGCAAACGCGCCGCGGTGAACGTCGAAGACATCGCCGAGGAGTCGTTCGTCGAGGTCGTGAGCTACGACGCGATCGGGTATCACGGTCTCGTGCGCGGCATCTGCGCGCAGGCCGGCTTCGTTCCGCGCGTGGTGCAGGAAGTCGACTCCGTCGATACGGCGGCGGCGTGCGTCGCGGCCGGCATCGGCGTCTCGCTGGTCTGCGCGCACCTCGACGTGCCGTTCCCGGGCGTCGTCTACCGCGCGCTGCGGCCGCCGGGACCGCGGGTCGACATCGTCGCCGTGTGGCGGGAGGACGACGACAACCCGTTGATCCGGCCTTTCCTCTCGTCTCTGCAGCAGGTTGCGCGCGAGGGCGAACAGCGGGGCACGAACGGCTGAGCCGCGCGCACACGCTATTCGTGCAGGATCACGTTGAGCAGCGAGCTGTTCACGTGCAGACTCCCTTCGTACTCGATGAAACCGAGCCGGCGGAACTTGTTCATGAAGAAGCTGACGCGAGAGCGCGTGGTTCCGATCATGTCCGCGAGTGTCTGCTGGCTCAGCTTCGGGATCGCCGGCTCGGGAACGCCCTCTTTCCCGTAGTTCGCCAGCAGGAGCAACAGGCGCGCCAGCCGCTTCTCGCTGGAGTTGAACAACTGGTCGGCGAGATCTTCCTCGATCCGGATGTTACGCGACAGCAAGTGGGCGATGAACGCCCCCGCGAACTCCCGGCGATCGGCAAGCGCGCGGATCATCGCGCGCTGCTCCACCCGCACGATCGTGCACGGCGCGATCGCCGTCGCGCTCGCCATCCGGACACGCTGTCCGGCGAGACAGCCCTCGCCGAAAAAATCCGTCGCTCCAAGAAGCGCGATGACGGCTTCTTTACCGTGCGGCGAGAGCAGCGACAACTTGATTTTCCCGCGCTGCAGGTAAAAGACCGCATCAGCGGGCGACCCCTGAGCGAACACGGTCTGTTCGGCGGTGTAGGCGCGGGTGGAAAGCCCCTCCCCCACCTCTGCCAAGAAAGCTTTCGGATCGAAGCCCGCTCCATCGTCGTTACGCAACGCACCCTCGCTGGACAGGGTGAAAAAATTGATTTCTCCAATGCGACAAAGCACCGCGTCAAAACGCCGCAGCGCACTTCAACCGTCGCACGGTCACCCTCTTGCCTATCCTAGACGGATCGAGCGCCTACGTCCAATACTCGTTTGGTGCGCTCCTATACCCGTAGCGCACACATTGCGGCGCGTTCCCGTTCGTCGCGCCGTCGATGAGCGCCGCTCTACCTCGATTACGGAACGCCGGCCGCAACGTCGACGCTCAACCGCTTCGTGACGAAGTACGTGTCTCACGTCGGCCCGCTGCCCGGAATGTAAGCGGTCGGCGACCCCATGAGGCTCGCAATTGATAAGTTGACCCTTACAATTATTTTTCGATCCGCGATACGACTCGCCGGGCCGCGGACGCGTGAAAATGGCTGAGACTTGCGCAGCATCAGCCCGGGTTTACAAAACGCGCGCTTGCTTCATCGATAAAAGTGTCGTCGCACCGCCGGCGCGGCAAGAAGATCACTAGCGTGGCGCATCGCATCGGCCGACGACGAAGTATGCTCAAACATGGGTTGACGGTATGGATCTCCACCGTCGCGTTCACGTTCTCGTCGGCCGCGACGTTTGCCGTCGCGGGTCCGAGTCCGCAGTCCGCGATCTCGACGATCGCGGCGACGGTACTCGACGACTGCCGCGTCGACGGCGTCGGTTGGAACGTTGCGTTCGGCACGTATCAGATGGCTGGTCTCGCTGAGGTAGCCTTCGCTCCGACTCTGCATTGCACGAAGAGCGCCGTCATCAGCAGTGTTACGCTCGACAACGGGCTGCATTACCTGGCGGCGTCGCGCACGATGTCCGACGGAGCCGGACATTCCGTGCCGTATGCGCTCTACACGAACGACTGCGCTTCAGCCTCGACCCTTTGGACGGGCGCCACCACGCCGGGCACGTTTCAGAACGTGACGTCAACCAGCGTTCTGACGGCGATCGGCGGCACGAAGTGCGCCAAGATCGCAGCCGGGGTCAACGCGCCGAGCGGATCGTACTCGGATACGGTCACCATCACCGTGAGCTTCACGTGAGCACAAGCATTCTACCGCGGGCAACAAGAGCCAAGCGGCAAGGTCGTAGACGGAACGTATCCGCCAATCATCCACCAAAGGACTCCATGTTGAAAAGCTTCCGGATCCAAGCCGCCCTCGGCGCGATCATCATCGGCTCCGTCCTCGTCGCACCGTTGGGTGCCGACGCTCTTACGGCGACCGGATCGATGATCGTCACGACCAGTGTCGTGGCGTCTTGCACGACGACTGCCACGACCGCCGACCTCGGCGCCTGGACGTTCACGGCCGCGAGCACCGCGAGCTCGACGATCACGGTAACATGCACGCAGGGCGCCGCCGTGTCGTCGGTCGGAATCGACAACGGTCTCTTCGTTTCCGCGGGCGTTCGCCAGATGCGGGGAGCCGGCACCGCGAACATCGGCTACAACATCTACCAGGATGCGACGTTTGCGACCGCTTGGACCAACGCCGCCTGGCCGGCTCTTGGGACGTACACGGCGGTTGTCGCTCCCGCAACGTTCACGGCGTACGTCAAAGCGCCGGCCGGACCGAACGTGATCGCCGGCACCTACACCGACACCGTCGCCATCACGGTCACGTACAGCTGACACTTCAGTTTCTCCAGCCCACCGCATGAAAGTCACGATGTTCCGCTTCATCACCAAGCTCGGCAGTCTGGCCGCTTTGTTCGCTCTCGTCCTGGTTCCGGCCGTCGCATCGGCGAACGGGTCGTCCGTCTCACCGACGCGATTGCTCTTGATGACCGGAGCGGCCAGCACGTACGTCACGATCACCAACACGTCGCCGGTGGCTCAGCGCTACAGCGCTTCCGCCTACCGGTGGGATCAAACCGGATCGGCGCCCGTCGTGCTCACGCCGACGACGGACGTCGTCTTCTTTCCGGGTTCCTTCACGATCGACAGCCTGCACTCACAGCGGATCCGCATCGGTAGCACGGTCGCTTCGGAAACGACGGAAAAAACGTACCGCATCGTGGTCAGCGAGCTGCCCGGCTTGCAAAACGCGATCGCGCCGGAGAGCGCGGGACTCGGCTTCACGGCGCGCTTCAGCATCCCGATCTACCTCGCACCGCTCAAAGCCGTATCGTCCGGCGAGATTACGAACGTTGCGGTCGACCGAGGCAATCTTCGCTTTACCGTGCGCAACATGGGCAACGTCCATTTCGTCGCAAAGTCCATGCACGTCCTGGCGCGCGGGGACTTGGAGACGGTGTTGTCGAGCGACACGTCGGCCTGGTTCGTGCTCGCAAACACGCAGCACGACTTCGTGATGCCTCTTCCGGCGGGCAGCTGCTCGACCATCAAGACGGTGTCGATCGTCGTCGACGCGGGTACCGCGAAGTTCAACCGCATCGTCGTCCCCGAGCACACATGCAGTTGATCGGCGCGTGAGCGTTTCGCAGGCGAGGCGCGCAGCCGCGACGCTCGTCGCCTGCGTGGCGATTCTCGCGAATTCGGCCGGGATCGGCGCAACGGAGGCGTCCTCGCCCACGCCTGCGGTCGCTGAGGCGGACCAGCGTGCCTACGCTACGATCGTCGTCAACGGCGAGCAACGCGGAGAACGAATCGTGCTCGTGAAGCCCGACGGCGTGTACGCGAACCTTCCCGGCCTGCGCGCAGACGGACTGGTGCTGCCGGCGCGGTTCGACGGCGTCAACGGCTATGTGAACGTGAACGCCCTTGCCCCCGAGATCGCAGCGGTCTTCGACCTGAACGGGCCGATGTTGCGGCTGAACGCGGTCAGCCCCGAATCCCTTGCCAGAACGTCAACGGTCAGTCTCGCGCCGGTCGAAGACACGGCCGGCGAAGCGCTGGCCGTGAAATCCGGGTACCTGAATTACGGTCTTCGCGCCGGTTCGGCGGGGGTGTTGGGCGCCGAGGAGCTTACGCTGTCCGACGGCGCCAAGACGTTCTTCTCGTCGGGAACGTTCGATGCGCACGGATTCCACCGCGGCATGACCAACCTCACGTGGACCAATGCGATCGCACGCCGCCGGACGATCGCCGGTGAGGTCGTCGCCGATTCCGGGAATCTCGGTTCCGCGCTAATGGTGACCGGGCTGACCGTCGCCCGCGCTCCCGACATCAATCCGGACGGTCAACCGTACGTGTCGCCGACGCTTCGTGGTACCGTGCTGACGCCGTCGACGGCAGATGTCTACATCAACGGTCAGCTCATCCGCACGGTGGAGGTCGCTCCCGGCGCGGTCGACTTCAGCAACTTGCCGGGTGCGACCGGCGTCACCGATGCGACGATCGTTCTGCGCGATGCGTTCGGGCGCACGCAATCTCTTTCGACCCGGTACTACGGTGCGGCGTCGGTTCTGAACAAGGGCACGACGGACTATTCATTCTCCGCCGGCGAATCGTGGAACGCGTTGGGCTCCTTGAAATCTTCACGCGATCTCGTCGCGTTGGGGCGGTATCGTCTCGGCCTGACGCGGTCGACGACGGTCGGTGCGCACGCCGAGTTCGCCGGCGCTTTCGAGAACCTCGGCGCCTCCGTCGACCATGCGGGGAGCCTTGGGACGTGGAATGTCAGCCTGGCCGAGAGCCGCGATCGCGGCGCGTCGGGGTTTGCCGGCAGTGTGGCGTACACCGCCAGCACGCGAAACGCTTCGCTGAACGCGGTGATTCGTGCGGCAACGCCGGCATACACGAGTATCGGTGAACGCGGGTTTTCGGACCGCACGACCAGCGACGCGAGCGTGAGTCTCGGGACGCGTCCGTTCCGAGGATCGTTTACGAGCGCGATTTCCTACGGCATACGCCATTCGTTTCTGGGGGCTGTCGTTCGGCAGCTCTCGCTCCAGCAATCGGTGTCGCTCCCGGGCGGGGTTACGATGATGCTCACGGCGGGCACCGCGTCGACGAACGTCGGATCGCAGCGCAGCTTCAGCCTCTTGCTGTTTCGATCGTCACCGCGAAGCTCGTCCGTGCCGACCCTCAAAACATCGCTCGAAAGCGACGGCTCCGCAGTCCGCGCTCTCGTCGAACTGGAGCGTACCGCTCCGCCGAGCGGAGGAACGGGATACGAGGCAACGGGCTTCGCCTCGGGGCCGACCCTCTCGAGCGGACGAGTCGGGACGCGTTCGTCCATCGGCAACGTCGACGTGGACTACAACATTGCTCGCGCCGGCGCGCTTACCGGCAACGTCGGGATCAGCGGGGCCGTCGCCTTTGCGGGCTCGCACGTGCACCTCGCACAACCGATCTCCGATGGCTTCGCGATCGTGAACGTGGTCGGTGGACAGCGGGTGAAGGTGCTGCTCGACAACCAAGAGGCTGGGATGACGGACCGCAAGGGCATTCTCGTGCTCGCGAACGTGCCCAGCTATGCCGCTGCGCGCATCCGGATCGAACGCGACGACGCGCCGGTCAATCTGCAAATCTCGAACGCGATTCGGCGCCTCGTCGTCGCCTCCAGGCATGGAGGCATCGCGGACTTTTCCGCCTCCGTCGTGACGGCCGTCATCGGCAAGGTCGTGGTGTCCGGCATCGGCGGAACCGTGGTCCCGAAGTTCGGGGAACTCTCGCTGCGCTCCAACGGGAAGGACATCACGTCGTCGCTCGACGGCGATGGGCACTTCTATCTCGAGGACGTCGCGCCGGGACGTCATGCGGCCGTCATCCGATATGGCGGCGGCGAATGCCGGTTCACCGTTGAGATCCCTCGCACACGAGGAATCGAATCAGACATCGGCGAGTTTACGTGCGTGCGTTCGTAATCGCGATCGCGGCGGCGGCTGCCGTCGCCGCGTGCGCCGCCGGTGCGAATGCGGCCGCCAGTTGTTCGATGACGCTGCCGGCGACGGTCAACGTCGGAAACTACGACCCGACGCTTTTGAACACGTCGGTCACGGTCACGTTCGCGCTTTCCTACACGTGTGCTGCGGGGGCGTCGGCGACGAACCTGATGATCGCGGCGGGGATCGGCGCGTACCCGAGCGGCGCGACCTTCGACAAGCGGAACATGAAGGCGGGCGGCGCGGACAGTTTAAACTATTGGCTCTACCCACCCGGCTATGGCGTGACGCCGCACAGTTCCGCCAACGTGTGGGGCGACGGGAGCGGCACGAGCCGCGTGTGGGGACCGTTCGCGCCGGTCAACGGCACGATCTACAACGGAACCGGTAGTCTCCAGGTAGAGGGCAATCAAGACGTCGCCGGCGGCAACTATGCCGATTCGGTCGTCTTTACCATGACCTTCGTCTAGGAGCCCGGCTTGGGCCGCCGTGCGGAGGGAAGAACTTTGCGAAAATGCTCGCGACGAAGCAAGGCGTTCGACGCTCGCAGGCGACTCGGTGAGCAACTCACCGATGCGAGGGCAGTCTCCTCGTCGTAGCGGCCCGCGCTCCGAATCGCCGCCAAACGAAAAGCGACCCGGAGTTCTCCGGGCCGCTCTTCCGCTTGGTGGACCTTCGGTGCCGTTAGAGCGTCGTGCCGACCGAGAGCTGCGTCGTGACCGACGGCTGCAGCGGGTCGTTCGAGTTGACGACGAACGTCGCGGTGTCGCCGGGCTGTGCGGTGGGCGAGAGACCGAGCTGGAATTCCGGCGTCATGGCGTGCGGGGCGAGCGTCAAGCCGGCGAGATTCGCTGGATCTTGCGTGGTGAGGCCGTTTCTCGCGAAGAGCGTGAACGACCCCGGGTTTGCGCCGCCGAACGACGCGCTCTGAATCACGAGGCTGAGGCCGCCAACGTTGGCGATCTGCATGAGATTCGGCGCGCTGACGACGGGCGGAGCGTCGATGAAGTGCATCGAGCCGCCGACACCCGCGATGATCGGGCGATTCGGCAGGCCGGTGCCGTTGAGCGCGATGAGCTGCGTGCCGGCGTTTGAGACGAGCTGAAGCGTCGCGTTGCGCGCGCCCTCGCCGCCTGCCGTAAACGTCACCTGCAGCGCGATCAGCGCGGGGTTCCGCACGGGAACGCCCTTCATCGCCGTCGCCACCAAGCCCGGCTCGAGCTGGAAGTCGCCGGCGTTCGGGCCGACGATCGAGAGCGACGAGAACGTCAGCACCGATTTCTTGCTCGTATTGTAGACGTAGAATGTCGAGATCGAGTGACCGCCGATCGGGATGGCACTTTGTACCGAGCCCTGCGGCCCGCCGAAGTTGATTGCGAGCGGTCGCGTAAGATTCGCTGACGGATCGGCGGGAAAGTAGAAGAACCAGCACGGCGCGTCGGTCACCTGCGCCGGCGGAATCTGCGGGAACGGGACCGTTCCGGTCGCCGTGGCGATCGCGGGACACGTCGCGCCGCCACCACCGCCGCCTGCTGGAGCACCGCCGCCGCCGGCGCCGCCACCACCGGGGGCGCCGTTTGCGGAAATGGTTCTCGCCGTACCGTCTACAGGCGACGGGACCGGGGAGACGCCGCCGCCGCTACCGCACCCGGTCGACGCGACCGCGAGCACGAAGCAGCCCGCGACCAATAAGGCTCGCATTCAGATTCCTTTCACAACTATGGGCGGCATGCGTCTAACGCCTGCTCGGTACACACACAATACCGTCAACTTATTAAGACAAAGTGAAAATGTAGAGCGGTCGCGGCGTGCGCGAATGGATGCTTGCGCCGAAACACTGCGCCGCACTCTCAGCTTCGAGAAGCGCGTTCGCGGACCACCCCAAGTTGGTGATGCGCCGGACGGCGTTATTCCGCACCGGCGAGCGGGAGATCGAGCATCACTTCAAGCCCGCCTTCTGCCCGATTGCGAAGCGACACCGTGCCGCCGTGGCGGACGACGATGTTTCGCGTGATGGTGAGGCCAAGGCCGGTTCCGCCGGTTGCGCGCGAGCGGGACGCCTCGACGCGATAGAACGGATCGAACACGGATCCCAACTGATGGTCGGACAGCCCCGGGCCGGAATCCCGAACGCGAACGATTGCGCGGACGCCGTCCACTACGCACGACACGTCGGCCCGGCCGCCGTACGCGACCGCATTGTCGATCACGTTCGTGAAGCAGCGGCGCAACGCGCTCACCGACCCCAGTACGATCGCAGCGCTCTCTTCATGAAGCACCACGTCGTGTCCGGCGTCCTGGGCGTCGCTGCAGACGCTGTCCAAAAGAGCGTCGAGGTCCAAGCGCCCAAGCGGCTCCGCCACGTCGATACTCCGCGCCCACTCGAGGCCGTCGCGGATCATATCGCTCATCGAGGCGAGATCGCCGATGAGCCGTGCACGAAGGTCGTCGTCTTCGACCTTTTCGACGCGCAGCCGAAGGCGCGTGACCGGCGTCTGCAAGTCGTGCGTGATTGCCGCGAGCATGCCCGTTCGCTCGCTGACATTCGCTCGGATACGCCGTTGCATCGCGTTGAACGCCATCGACGCGTCCTTCACTTCCGTCGGGCCCGTCACCGGAAGCGGCGCGGCGTCGATATCGCGGCCCAATCGCATTGCGGCGCCGGCCAGCCCACGGAGAGGGCGCGTGACCATTCGCGCGGTGATAAATGCGAGTGACAGCGTGCAGACGCCCAGGACGCTCAACTGCAGCGTCGGGCGGAACGGCGGACCGTGGAAGATCGCGGTGGCATGGAGCGTTCCGGCGATCGCAAATAGGATGCCGAGCACGAGAATAACGAAGACGCGCACCGTCATGGACTGCACGAACCGCGTCACGCCGGTACCGTCACGTGACAGGCGAGCATGTAGCCCTCGCTGCGTATGGTCTTGATCAGCAGCGGGGCTTTCGCGTCGTCCCGAAGCTTCTGTCGCAGCCGGCTCACCTGCAGATCGATCGACCGGTCAAAGGCATCGACGTCGGACCCGCTCGTGAGCGCCAGTAGCCGGTCCCGACTAAGAACCTGACGGGGATGCTCAAGAAAGGCGCGCAGCAGCCGGAACTCGGATCCGGACAGGGCGACGATGACGCCGGCTGCATTTACGATGTGTCGCGCCGTCGGATCGAAGGTCCACGCGGCGAACCGTATGTGCCGCGTTGCTTCTCGACGTACCGCAGACGACTTGCCCGTCGTCCGGCGCAGCACCGCGCGGATACGAGCCAGGAGCTCACGCGGTTCGAACGGTTTGGCGACGTAGTCGTCGGCGCCGATTTCAAGTCCGACGCTGCGGTCGATCGGCGCGCCACGAGCCGTAAGCATGATCACCGGAACGTCGGAACGCGTTCGCAGATCACGGCAGACATCGAGCCCGTCTTCCAGGGGAAGGGTAAGGTCCAACACCACGAGGTCGAATTCGGCCCGGCGCAGGCGCTCTCTCATCGACGCACCGTCGCAAGCGCCTTCCGCCTCGAAGCCGTGCCCCCGTAAGTACTCGCCGAGCAGCGTCCGGATGTCCGCGTCGTCATCGACGACCAGTATCCGCGGTGGGACCGTCATGCATCCATTCTAACCGATGGACGGCCGTTGACATACTCCGACACATTTCGACATACGGCCGTTACGAGCCAGTGGCATGATCGCTCCATGAACAGGACGTTTCTTCTTGGAATCGCCGCAATTCTGCTGTCAGCGCCGGTCGGCGCTTCCGCGGCACCGGCGTCTCCGAACGCGGCACAGATGCAAAAGCTCGAATATTTGGTGGGTACCTGGACGTGCGAGGTGAAGGCGGGCGGCCAGGCCGGCAGCGCGCACGAAAAGTTCGAGTCAGCGTTCCGGGGAGCGTGGCTCCTCGAAACCGAGTCCGTGCCGGGCAGCGACGGCGTCTTCGTCGACGTGGCGAAGCACTATACCGGCTACGACATGGCGAAGAAACAGTACGTCCACCTCGGGCCGAATTTGGACGGCACCTACGAGGTCGCAACGTCGGCGGACGCAGCGGTATGGCACTCGGGCACCGACGCGGTCGCCTTCACGAAGGTCTCCAACGACCGCTACACGATGAGCGCGAACGAAATGGACGGCAAGCCGTTCTCATTTTTGAAGACGTGCAATCGAACGAGCTAGGTACGCAAACGAAAAGCGACCCGGAGTTCTCCGGGCCGCTCTTCGCGCTTGGTGAAGGTTCGGCGCCGGTCAGAGCGTCGTCACGACCGAGAGCTGCGTGGTGACCGACGGCTGCAGTGGGTCGTTCGAATTGACGGTGAACGTCGCGGTGTCGCCGGGCTGTGCCGCGGGCGAGAGACCGATCAGGAATTCCGGCGTCATCGCATGCGAAGCGAGCGTCAAGCCGGCGAGGCTTGCCGGGTCTTCCGTGGCGAGGCCGCCTCTTGCGAGGAGCGTGAACGACGCCGGGTTTGCGCCGCCGAACGACGCGCTCTGAATCACGAGGCTGAGGCTGCCAAGATTCGCAATCTGCATGAGTTTCGGTGCGCTCACGATGGGCGGAGCGTCGATGAATTGCATGGAGCCGCCGACGCCCGCGATGACCGGCCGATTCGGCAGGCCGGTGCCGTTGAGCGCGATGAGCTGCGTGCCGGCGTTGGAGACGAGCTGCAGCGTCGCGGTGCGCGCGCCCTCGGCGCTTGGCGTAAACGTCACCCCCAGCGGGATGAATGGGGCGGGATGCACCACGGGAACGCCCTTCATGGCCGTAGCCACCATGGCGGGATCGAGCTGGAAGTCGCCGGCGTTCGGGCCGACGATCGAGATCGACGAGAACGTTAGCGTCGATTTCTTGCTCGTATTGTAGATGGAGAAGGTCGAGAGCAAGTGGCTGCCGATCGCGATGGAGCTTTGCGCCGAGACCTGCGGCCCGCCGAAGTTGTCCACGAGCGGCCGTGTCAAATTCGCTGTTATATCGGCGGGGAAGTAGAAGAACCAGCAGGGCGCGTCCGACACAACCGCCGGCGGAATGTCCGGGAACGGAACCGTTCCGGGCGCCGTGGCGATCGCGGGACACGTCGCGCCGCCGCCGCCACCGCCCGCAGCACCGCCACCGCCTGCGACGGGACCGCCGCCACCGCCGCCGCCACCAGGGACGCCGTTGGCGGAAGTGGTTCTCGCTGTACTGTCTGCAGGCGTCGGGACCGTGGAGACGCCGCCGCCGCTACCGCAACCGGCCGACGCGACCGCAAGCACGAAAAAGCTCGCGACCAATAAGGCTCGCATTCAGATTCCTTTCACAACTATGTGATGGCATGCGTCGAACGCCTGCTCCTAGACGCACGATACGGTGAACCTATTAAGACGAAGTGAAAGTGTACGGCGGTCACCGCGCGCGAATGGATGCCGATCACCCCACGCGACGATGCAATCCCTTGAACGATGACCTATCGTAAGAGGTATTCGACCGTCGTTTCGAGCTTCGATTCGTCGTCTGACCAGTCGCCATAGATTTCCCACGATTGCCCGGCAAATGTTCGCCCATGGTCTTTGGCCCATGCATGGATTGCAGCATGCGCTTCACTCAGGTGATCGTAGCTCCCAACGTGCACTACCGTCGCGGCCTCGCCCGCAGGCGTTGCCGTTGCGTAAACGTCTCCCTCGGCTTCGAAGCTCCGCGTCACTTCTACGCCGAAGTCACCATCCAAGAGTGCGCCATTGTTCTCGGGGTGATGATAAAGAAAAACGTTGTGACCGTCCGTGCGAAGCCCCGGCCGACTTCGCAAAAATCGCCACACGAGGTCCAACGCGGGGCGCCAGACCGAACCGACTGCGCCGACCGCAACCTGACGTCGAACCGCTGCCAGTATCCGCGGCCGGACGGCCTTGACAGAAACGACAGGTGTCACGTGGATTCTTCCTCGAGCAGCTTTCTCAAAAGTGCGGCAACGTCGTCCGATCGAATGCCGCCCGGATGAGGAGGCGGGCATACTGGTTGTCCACGCTAGCTGACGTGCGGAACCTGAGGCCGCGCCGCCAATTCTCCGGCGCCTCGGTATGAACGCCTGTGAGAATCACTCGCCCGCGGCCGTATGTTCCTTCCACAATCGCCGAAGTTCCGTCGGGGTACTTTCCAACGATCGAACCCCAGCCTGAAAACTGCGGGCCGTCCTCCCAATAATGATCGAGCGGCGGCCCTCCGGCGACGGCGATTGGAACGGCTGACTTTCTTATGCCGTGTTCCGCGGCTGAATAGAACCGGAACGTCCGCCGGTCAGATTGAGACTGTTGTAGGCCGAAAAATGTCCGGCAAGAAAACCGCCGGCACGCTATTGGAAGATCGGTCGTTCTCCGTCGGACCACGTTTGCGCGGTCGGGCGAGTACGCTTGGATCTTCGCGGCCCAGCACAGGCCCGCAACGCAACGGGTCGCTTGTCTCGCTGTGGTACCATGGTGTAGATGCATTTCTACGTGCGTAGCCGCACCGTGAGCCGGCACGGCCTTCGACCGTTCGAAGCGAGTTCGGTTATGAGCGGTGCGTTGAGGCCGCGAATGCGGCTGCTCTTGCTGATTGCGGTGATAGCCGCGATTGCAGCGCTGTGCACGCAGCGGGCGGAGGCAGCCATGACGTTGACCGCTAATGGCCTGCTGCCGTATCCCGTTGGGAGTACGACGGGACCGCTCGTTCCGATCGAGCATACGGAGACGCGCTTCAAGTTTACGCTTACCGCGAACGGCGCCGCAGGTGCGGGCTCGCCGGTGACCGGGTACGTCTGCGCGGTCGACGAGAACCGCTACAATCCGTGCGCGCCGGTCGCCTTCTCCGCGCCCGGAAACTATCATGGCTTTGCGCCGTGGCTCGCTCCGGATGCGGCTGCGAGCGCCCCCGTGCAACTCAAGTTTTGCCCGTCGAAACCCGGCGCTCTGATCGATGACGTCTCGTGTGTGGCGACCGTCGCTGCCTTCACGTCGACGCCCGTCTCGGCACAGTTCGGCGTCTCCATCGCCGGCATCGGCATCGAGCACACCCGGGCGGTCCACAACGACACGATTGCCGTCACCATCCTCGGGGGAGGCTTCGCGTCGAAGCCGGTCTGCACGCAGGTTCCGAGCGCGGCGTGCGTTCAGGGCGCGCTCGAAGGCAACCATAACAACGGAAGCCTGCTCGTTCAGAACGCGAAGATCGGGCCCTTCACGGTGACGCCGGGGCAGAACGGAGCGTTTCGTTTCGGCTTCGCCGTATACAATATCGGCGATGGCTATTCGACCAGCGTCTACAATGAGCTGACGTCGAACGTCAGCGGCATCTTGAGCGACGCGTTGACCGAGCAGATCGTGCTCGGCGATAGCGCGATCGCCGGGCCCTACACCGAGCAGATCAATCACCTCAAGTGGAAAGGCTGCGACGGGCCGCTCGCGGTCGGTCTCGTCGGGTTCTTCGACACGACGGAAGTCCTGGCCAAGACGAATGCGACGGGTGCGTACGATGTCGTGACACCGAGTTATCATTTCAAGTCGCAGACGGGGTGTGGATTGAGTCCCGATTACAACCTGGTCTACGACGTCATCCGGATGTCGTGGCGCCCGGCGGGATACGGTACCTAGCTACTTCTCCCTAAGCAACGTCTCGACGGCGGCGTCGAGTTGCGCGTCAGACAGGGCACGCGATGAATCGCTCATATTGAAATCTCATCTTTTTTGTTTAGTTTGCCGAGGATGCCGTCGAGTGAAAGGTGCGGATCGCATCTGCTATTAGTCGGCGGTTTCTCTGGCATAACCGACTCGCGTCTCGGGGAACGGACTTCCGTCCGACGTGTCTCGAGGCGCATCTATTAGCGTCATAAAACGCCCGAATCCGCCTTCATCGCTCCAGGCTCGATATTCACCGACGCGGCTTCGCCTCGGCCGTTTGAGAACTCAATCCCAAGGCCATCGTCATCCCAATCGTCCTCGAACTCCGGCAAAGCCGACACGACATCGAACAGCCATCGCTCATGCGCTTTTTCAGCGGTCAAGCGCGCGCCCAGGCGATGTCATCGGCTTTAACTCCACCATCGCGATCACCGTGGACCGCTATCTGGTCGTCTACCGTGATCGTGACGAGGCGGCTGCGTCCGCGTTCGAGCGGCTCGTGGCCTAGAGCTCTGTGAGAGGTTGTGAGAGCCACGGTTCTTGCAGGCTCAAACAAGCGAAAGACCCTTGTAAAACAAGGGTCTTCGAGTGTAGCCCCAACGGGATTCGAACCCGTAAACCGGGGTCCCGGCCGGTCCCGGCGGCTAACGCGAAGTCCGGTTTTATGGGGTTTTTTCGCGTTATCGAGACCGGCTCGTCCCGTCTGATCCCGTCGAATTGCGGGGCGTCTGTGAGAGGGTTGTGAGAGGCTGGACCCGCCTGCTTCCCGTGGGGCGTCCCGGTGCGGCGATCGAGACCGTCCCGCAGAGTGCCAGGCACCTGTCACGGTGCGGACGGAGGATCGTCAAGCTGGGGTCTCGGAGCGCGTGGCGCTGGCCGGGATGATCAGCACCACTCTTCCACCCACGGGACAACCAATTCGATGACCAAGCAAGAAGCGCAGCAGGCGGTATGGCACGCGGTATGCGAGGTGAACCCGAACCTCGCGACGTTGCCGCGTGGATCAACCGGAAGGATCGGCATTCGCTGTGACCCGCGAGGCAACGTGATCGACGTGTCGTTTGCGAATGCGGGGCATCTCTATCCGCAATACGCCGATGCGGCGCGCAACGCGCTCGGCGACGAGTGCGGGGTCGTTCGCAACCTGTGACTACGCGACGCCAGCGCACCTCGAGGCGCGCGAGCTTGCGGCTTTCTGCGCCGTAGAACATCGGCACGCCCGGCGGGTTCATGCGGTTGGACTGCGTTGCACAGTCCTCCGGTGGCGGCCCGAGCGCTTCTGCGGTCGTGAAGTATTCACCGCGCTTGCGAGGTCTGGCGCGAAAGAGCGAGATTCCGGCCGGGCGCTGGACGATCAGCTCGGCTTGCATCACCATCGTTGCGAGTCGCACGCAACAATTGCCGGGGCGAAAGCCGATCCTCGTTGTTATCGTCGCTGTGACGGTAGGTCGAGCACATCGCGCTCCTGCTCGCGGCTCGTCGCGGACGGAGATGACCACCTCGTCCTGCCTGACGTAGCTAAAACGACCACGCCTATCTCGACGTGCTTGTTCCCGCTGCTGCTGATGTACTACGATGAGGTCGAGGGAACGAGGCACCCCTGAGACGCCGGACGTAGACTTCGGCAGGTGCCCTCCAAAAACCACGGCGGCCATGTGCAAGACCGAGGGAAGACGTCCGCGGAAGTCTCCCTTATGAATATCCGGACGGCATATACGGCTGCCCCACGTGCGGCTTCGAGAGGTGGATCCAACTTACCACGGATCCCGAGGCCGTCGGGCCGCCTCAAGAGATCGATCGGCCGCACTTCACGCCGATAGGCGTCGAACCATGCCCGACGGAGGTCATCCCCTACGCCTCAATGACGCTAATAATGAACTAGCGCACGGCTGAAACGGCCTCTGCAAATTTGGAAAACCGGTCTGATAGGACCGAATCGGCACATGTCCGGGGCATCACCTACGGGCATAACGAGCGGCAAAGTTACAGATTCGAAATTTTCACGGGGTATGCTGCTACGATGGTCACGTTATCAAAGATGATTCCGATTGGCGCGCGCCAACTTCATCAAGTCGCTAACTTGCTAAGAGGCTGACGTCGGATGTCCCGGAAGAAGCTATCGCTTCTCCTCATTCCGCGAACACGCTCGAGTAAGAAGGCCGTGACGTCCATACAGGATGGCGTTGACGGCTCGGGGTCTGCGCGGGCATTAATCGCTAGGGCACGAAACGCCAATACGGTCCGCTCGGCGAAATGGCCGGTCGCAAGCGAAAGCGAGGAGGCGGCTGGCCCTTCAGTACCCAGTATAGATCGGAAACCACGGACGTATTTTCAGCGACGTAGCCGTGTCCCATGAAATCCGTATCCAGCGCCGAGACATCGACGGTCTGAATGCCTGGATGGACTACGATGTCGTTCCCGCAGTCGCCGGCTCGTGGGTAACCATTGATCTGCTTGGACGCGTTAAGCGCTCGATCATGGTCTGACGCGTATAGTGTCACTGTTTCAGCGCCCTGAGCAATCGCTGGAGCAAGTTGAATGAAAATATCACGATCGACGTCGGGAGCAGCGAGTACAACGTTCGTAAAGCGGACGTCTTCGCCGCTGAGCACCATATTGTGAAGTGCCTTCGCAACGGCTCTGTTGCCCAGCGAGTGGGCGATTATGTTAATCGTTCGCACACCTTGACGGACGGCGACGGCCGTCAAGAATTTTTGGAGGTGCGGAGTCGTCCAGTCGACGTTGCTTTCATCTCTGGCATATGCTATTGATGATCCTAGTGATGGCCAGGAATACGTGATTGCAACGCCAGGATAATCGAGGTCATACGTTAGCTGGGCGGTTCTTCGAACAGCGTCTTCGAATGCCGTATTATAACCATGCACGAATAATAGCACGCTATAGTTGTTGGGGTCCGGAACGGCCCTAGTGATGGCTTCAAAAAACGCGGCGCTCCCGTCAAAGACCTCGCCCTCAAGCACTGTGACATGACGATCCGGTCTCGCTCGAAATTCTAATCGCCAGATGGAGGGGCCCTCAACGTGGCCCAACTCGTGAGTGCGTGGGATGCTCACGCCGTAGACACCGTATGAAAGTTTTTCTAGCAGCGCGCGATCTGCTCCGAAG
>JAXDMB010000233.1:0-8036 GCA_034666325.1 Vulcanimicrobiota bacterium | reverse complement strand
GACTGCGAACCGGCGAGCCGATGGCGTCGCACACGATCGCGCTGCCGCCCGGCGCGTTTCTCGCGTTCTTCACCGACGGGCTGGTGGAGTCGACGCGCGATGCGCTGGAAGGCGAGCGCCGCCTGCGCGCCGCGCTGGCCGATCCCGCGGTTCGCGCGGCGCACCGGCCCGCCGCCGCCATCCGCAATGCGGTCCTCGTCGAGGGCGCGCGCGACGACGTCGCGATCCTCACCCTCGCGTTAAGCGCGGATTAGGGGGACCGCCGCCGCCCGAGGCGGTATTCTCTTTATTCGTGGAGCGCGCGCCGCAGCCCGAGCCGCATCGGATGGCGGACGGGTGGACCCTCAAGGCCGACAGCAGCGGATTCACGTTCCGCATCGCGGACGCGTCGCTCGCGAACAACGCGCGGCGGATCTTCCAGCGCTATCTCGCGGCGCAGGTGAGCACGGAGTCCGACCTCTACGGCGCGGAGCTCATCTTCGGCGAGCTGCTCGGCAACGTCGCGCGCCACGCACCGGGCGCGATCGACGTGAAGCTGCGCTGGAACGGCATGGTCGCGATCCTCGAGGTCGCGGACCACGGCCCGGGCTACACGGTCGACGACGTCCATCTGCCCGGCGACCTCGCGGAGTCCGCGCGCGGCTTGTTCTTGGTGAGCTCGTTCGGACGCGACCTGGTGGTGCGCCGCCACGACGGCCGCACGACGACCACCGTCACGCTGCCCGTCACGCGGCGGCGCGCGCAAAAGTCCGCCTGACCGAGCGCTTCCGCACGAAGCGCCGCGGCGCTCGCTTGCGCCAGCGCGCGCTCGGCGGGGTAACAGACCCGTATGATCGATGTTCGACGTCGCCGCGACGAGCAGCGTCTTCGTCGCGCCCAAGAGATTGCCGACTGCGCTCGGGAGCGCCAGGCCGAGCTGCGGCTCGAGCTGCGCGATCGGGCTCTGCGCATGCACGCGGAACCGATCGAGCTCGCCGCCTACCGACGCACGGGAACGCCGTTCACACCCTGGTCGCTCCCGGACGACGTCTGCTGAGCAAATTCGGGTTCGCCTTCGCCTTCGCGCTGATCGCACTCGCGCCGCTCGCCGCGCCTGCACAGTCCGCACCCGCCCCGCAAGCCACCCCGAACGCGATCGGCCCGCCGCTGGGAGCGAACGACCCGTGCACGTCGATCGCGGCCATCGCGACGCGCCCGAGCGTCACGAACTCCGTCTGCACGGTGCGCCCGAACCACGTCTTGATCGAGACGGGCTATCAGAACACGTCGTTCGCGGGCGGCGGAAACGCCGTGACGTACCCGCAGACACTGATCCGCGTCGGCACGACGATCCCCGCGCTCGAGCTCGACATCGCACCGCCCGGAATCTCTCGCACGAACACGGGCGGCATCACGACGGGAACCACCGACGTCGGCGCGGGCGTGAAATACGTGTTCGGGTACACGGCGAAGCTCAACTACGGCGGCCAGGTGTTCTTCACCGCGCCGACCGGCCTCAACGGCGTTTCCGCGGAGGGAACGACGTCGAGCTACGCGCTCAACGCAGGCTACACGCTGAGCCCGGTGTTCTCGCTCGCCGCAACCGCGACGGCGCAATCGCTCACGAACGGCGCGCAGCGCTGGCCGGCGTTCGTCCCGTCGCTCGTGCTCGGCGCGTCGTTACCGAACTCCACGGGCGTCGGTGCGGAAATCGCGCAGTTCACGCACGCGAACGGCCCGGGCACGGCAACGCGCACGCAATACCTCGCGAGCATCTACCGCGACTTCGGCCAGCGCATCCAAATCGACGCGTCCTTCGCCTTCTCCCCGACCGCCGCAACGGGGAAATACCGCACCGTCGGCGTCGGCGCGAGCTTTTACTTCTGACCTGAGCCGGGCGCCCGCGCGTCGCCGTGCGCCAATGCGGCAGTATCCCATCCGGCCGAACGCGTTCCCGCCTCATACGCGCTAGGGAAAAACGCGAGCAGCGCCTGCTCGGGATCGTCCGCGCCGCGAATCCGGTCGTACGGCACGGTCCCCATGTGACCGCTCCCGGCCGGACCCCACGCGGCGCCGTCGGGACGCAGCGCAAACGTGGTGAGCGTCGCGGGCTCCGGCGCGGTGTACGTATAGTACGTCGGTGCGGGAACGTTGGAATCGCCGGCCCAGAAGCCGAACGCGATCACCTCATGCGAGTACGCCTCGCGCGCGACGGGATCGCCGGGTGCCGGCACGTTCGCGCGCCGCCCGGAATACCGCGCCGTCGCCAGATCGAAGCTGTGCCAAAAGAGCTGCACGGGACTCTGCTTGCCGGCGAACTCGCTCGCAAAGCGCTCCATCACGTCGCTCGACCAGCGAATGACGTCCCACCACCGCCGAACAGCGTCCGCATCGTACGACGCATGCTCATGATCCTCGGCAAACGGCGTCGTCAACGTCGCAACGCCGTACGGCTTCGCGACGATCGGAACGCCGATCCCGAACGCGTTCAGCACATCCCGCAACGACGAATAGAAGTCCGCGACGCTGAGCCCGTCGCGCAACCGGAACGTGACCTCGTCGTGTTCGCTGGCCCGAACGATCGCCCGATGATCGACGAAGTCGAGCTCGATGTCGAACGACGTGCCGTTCGCATGAAGCCGGTCGGTACGAACCCCCCGAGCGGTCGGCTTGAGCGTACAGTTCCACCAATGATTCCGCAGCGCCGACGACCGCAAAGCGATCTTCCCGACGATCTGCGAGTAAAGATGAATCGTGGTCTTGCTCGGCTCCCAAGCCGAATAAGAAATCCCAGGCAGCATCCACGGTTTTGCCCCGTTCACCTAAATGGCGCCTGCGCGGCGGGGCGCAACGTTGTCTTGCCGGGGCCTCGCGGAGTCGCGGAGGCCCGGAAGGCCGGGAGCGACGGAGCGCGGAGCGACCGAAGCGCAGGGATGCGCGCAGGGAGCGTCCCCGCCAGGACAACGTTGCGCCCCGCCACGCCGCCCCAACCCAAGAACAGCCGCGCTAGCGCAACCGCCGGTAGAACCGCTCGGTAGCGTCGAGCTCCTCGTAGGCACGCTGGTGCGGCGTATACCGCAGCGTCTCTTTGGAAGACACCCCAAGATACCCGAGCCGAATGAGGCTCTCGAAAATCACCTGGTGCGCCCGATAGGACAGCGTCCGGTTGAAGTGCGTTATGACATTGCGCGCAACGACGAGATGGAACTCATTGAAGGAACCGTCGCTGGCAAGGTTGTGCTGAGCGAGAATGATGTGCTCGCGAACGCCGGATTTAAAGACGGCCTGATTCCCGACGACGTCGACATAGTCGGAGAACCGCCGAGTTCCGCCCGATTCCTCATAGCGCTCGGAGTACTCGTCGATCAGCTCAGCCGGGAACGCGCCCGCTTTGGCGTGGTCGATCGCGACGTCGCTCGCGTCGGTCGCGTAAATGCGCGTGCGGTGATAGAACTCCGCTTCGCGCAGCAGGATCGCGAGCGAGTACGCGTCTTCCCCGGAACCGATCACCCAGATGCGGACGTGCGGAAAGGTGCGCAGGCGCGGCAGCACGCGCTCGCGGAACGCGCTGAAGAACTGCGGCTCGCGGAACGGCGAGCTCGCGCTGTGGGTGAGCGCGCCGATGAAGCGCGACATCGCCGGCGCATCGTGGAGCACGCGCTCCAGCAGTCCGCTGATCGTCGCCAAGCCTTCGGCGCGAACGCGCTCCGTCACGCGGCGTTTGAGCGTGGCGGGCGCGTACTCGCGGAAGTCATACCCCGAGGTACGGTACACGGCCTCGAGCAGCAAATGCAGCTCGAGATCCGCGACCCCCGACATGGCAGCATTTCCGCCGTTCGGCAAAACGCCAAGTGGCGGAGTCGCGAGCGACTCCGCCGCGGCTAAAGCCTTCACGCGGCGACGTTCAGCCAGATGCGAATGAGCGCGACGAGCTGGTCGATGTCGACCGGCTTGGAGATGTATTCCGACGCGCCGGCCGCGAGACACTGCTCGCGGTCGCCCTTCATCGCCTTCGCGGTGAGCGCGATGATCGGAAGGTTCTTCCATTCGTCGCGCGCCCGGATGCGCCGGATCGTCTCGTACCCGTCCATCTCCGGCATCATGATGTCCATCAGGACGACGTCGATCTCCGCGTGCGAGCGCAGGAGCCCGATCGCTTCCGCGCCGGATTCCGAGCTGAGGACCTTCATGTCGTAGTCCTCGAGCGCGCTGCGCAGCGCGTAGATGTTACGGGTGTCGTCGTCGGTGATGAGGATCGTGCGGCCTTCGAGCGAGTTGCCGTTCGCCGACGCCACGTGCGTGGGGCGCTTCACCTCGGGCAGACGGGCTTCGACCTGGTTGAGGAAGTACGACGTCTCCTCGATCAGGCGTTCCGGCGACATGGCGTCCTTGACGATGACCGATTCGGAGAGGCGGCGGATCGCCCCGTCTTCCTGCTCCGTCAGCTCGCGCCCGGTGTAGACGATCACCGGCACGCGCACGTGAGCCGCGTGCTGCTTGATCTTCTCGATGAGCTCGAGACCTTCGATGTCGGGAAGACCCAGATCGACGATCACGCAGTCGAAGTGCGACTCGTCGAGCGCGGCGAGCGCTTGCGCGCCGGTGGACACCGCGGTGACGGTGACCTCGCCGGACTGGATCAAGTTCGCCATCGCGGAGAGCTGCGTGACGTCGTCTTCCACCACCAGCACGTTGCGCGAAGCGGCGTCCGCGAAACCGAGGAGGTTGTCGAAGGCCTGCGTGAGCGCGTCCTCGCTCGCCGGTTTCTTCAAGTGCGCGAACGCGCCCGAGTCGAGCGCCTTTTGCCACTGCTCCTCGCCGGAGATGACGTGCACCGGGATGCCCCTGGTCGCCGGATCTTTCTTGAGCTGATCCAGCAGCGACCATCCGTCGACGTCGGGCAAGCCGATGTCGAGCGTGATCGCATCCGGCACGAACTGGCGCGCGAGCGCGACGCCGTCGGCGCCGGTGCTCGCCATGAGGCCTTTGAAACCGCGGTCGCGCGCGAGCCCGAGCAGGATGCGCGCGAACGTCGAGTCGTCCTCGATGATGAGGACGACGCGGTCTTGCGGGCGCACGTCGGCACGGTCGTCGTCGACCGGACTGCTGGTGACGGCAGCCGGCGGCGGCGCCGCGACGCGCGGCGGCACGACGACGACCGTTTCGGCAATTTTCGGGCGCGGCGGCCGCGGAATCGGCAGCGCGTCGAGCGCAGTCGCCGTGCGGCCGCTGCGCTGCAGCGGGTGGAAGAACGTGAACGTCGATCCCGTGCCGGGCTCGGATTCGACCGTCATGTCGCCGCCGAGCAAACCCGCGATCTCGCGCGAGATCGCAAGGCCGAGCCCCGTGCCGCCGTACTTGCGCGCCGTCGACATGTCGGCTTGCTGGAACGCTTCGAAGATGACGTTGTGCTTGTCGGCCGGGATCCCGATCCCGCTGTCGTGCACCGAGAACGCGACGAACGGACCGGGTTGCCCTTCGACGTCGCGCGTCACGAGGTGCAGGCCGAGCTCCACCGAGCCGTGCGCGGTGAACTTGAACGCGTTCGAGAGCATGTTCTTGAGGATCTGCATCAGACGCGTCTGGTCGGTCTCGATCGAATCCGGGACCGCGTCGTCCACGCGGATCGCGAACAGCAGGCCGCGCTCCTGCGCGACGCCGCGGAACGTCCGCTCGACGTCGTCGCAGATGTCGACGATGCGCTGCTCGGCGATGTCGACCGAGGTCGTGCCCGACTCGATCTTCGAGAGGTCCAGGATGTCGTTGATGAGCGTGAGCAGATCCGAGCCCGCGCGCCGGATGGTCTGCGCCATCTCGACCTGCTTGCCGGAAAGGTTCTGCTCGCGGTTGTCGCTGAGCTGCTTGGAGAGGATCAGCAGCGAGTTGAGCGGCGTGCGCAGCTCGTGCGACATGTTGGCGAGGAACTGCGACTTGTACTTGGACGTGAGGGCGAGCTGCTCGGCTTTCTGCTCGAGCGCGCGGCGCGCTTCTTCGATCTCGCGCGTGCGCTTCTCGACCTCTTCGTTCTGCTCCGCGAGCAGACGCGCTTTCTCTTCGAGCTCCTCGTTGGTCTGCTGGAGCTCGTCCTGCTGCGACTGCAGCTCGATGGTGAGCGACTGCGACTGTTTGAGCAGCTCTTCCGTGCGCATGTTGGCGGCGATCGTGTTGAGCACGATGCCGACCGACTGCGTGAGCTGGTCGAGGAACAGCAAGTGGTTGTCGCTGAACGATTCGAACGACGACAGCTCGATGACGGCTTTGATGTCGCCTTCGAACAGCACCGGCAGCACCACCACGTTCAGCGGCTGCGCATGTCCGGAGCCCGACGTCACCTGCAGGTAGTCGGCGGGGGCATTCGTGACGAGGATGCGTTCCTTCTCGGCGACGCACTGGCCCACGAGGCCCTCGCCCGACGAGAACTGCAGCGTGCCGCGGCGGCGCGGCGCGGCGTAACCCGCGGTGTAGCGCAGCAGCGGCGCGTCGTCGAGCGGCTCGTTGAGATAGAAGATGCCGACTTGCGCGTTCACCAGCGGCGCGAGCTCGCTCATGATGAGCTTCGCGACCGTCTTGATGTCCTTTTGGCCCTGCAGCATCCCGGTGAACCGCGCGAGGTTGGTCTTGAGCCAGTCCTGTTCGCGGTTCTTCGTCGTCGTGTCGCGCAGGTTGCGGATCATCTCGTTGACGTTCTCGGTGAGCAGTCCCACCTCGCCCTGCGCGCCGACCTCGATCGTGCGCGAGAGATCGCCTTTGGTCACCGCGGTCGCCACTTCGCCGATCGCGCGGATCTGCGAGGTGAGCTGTGAGGCGAGCTGATTGACCGAGTCCGTCAGGTCGCGCCACAGACCGGCGGCGCCGGGGACCTCGGCCTGTCCGCCGAGCTTCCCTTCGAAGCCCACTTCGCGCGCGACCGACGTCACCTGATCGGCGAAGATCGCGAGCGTGTCGATCATCCCGTTGATCGTGTCGGCGAGCTCCGCGATCTCACCCTTCGCGTCGAGCACGAGCTTGCGCTGAAGGTCGCCGTTCGCGACGCCCGTGACGACCTTCGCGATGCCGCGGACTTGGTTCGTCAGGTTGCCCGCCATGCGGTTCACCGAGTCGGTGAGGTCTTTCCACGTGCCGGCGACGCCCGGAACGGCGGCCTGGCCGCCGAGGATCCCTTCGGAACCCACTTCGCGCGCGACGCGCGTGACCTCGCCGGCGAACCCGTTGAGCTGCTCGACCATCGTGTTGATGGTGTCCTTGAGCTCGAGCATCTCGCCGCGCACGTCGACGGTGACCTTCTTCGAAAGGTCGCCGTTCGCGACGGCGGTGGTGACCTTCGCGATGTTGCGCACCTGGTTCGTCAGGTTCGCGGCCATCGAGTTCACCGAGTCGGTGAGTTCCTTCCACGTGCCGGCGACGCCTTGCACCTGCGCCTGGCCGCCGAGCGTTCCTTCCGAACCGACCTCGCGCGCGACGCGCGTGACCTCGCCGGCGAACGCGTTGAGCTGGTCGACCATCGTGTTGACGGTGCCCTTGAGCTCGAGGATCTCGCCGCGGGCGTCGACCGTGATCTTCTTGGAGAGATCGCCGCGCGCGACCGCCGTCGTGACGTCGGCGATATTGCGGACCTGCGCGGTGAGCGACGAGGCCATCGAGTTCACCGAGTCGGTGAGCTCCTTCCACGTGCCGCCGACGCCGGGCACGACGGCTTGTCCGCCGAGCTTGCCGTCGGTGCCGACCTCGCGCGCCACGCGCGTGACTTCCGCCGCGAACGCGTTGAGCTGGTCGACCATCGTGTTGACAGTCGCCTTGAGCTCGAGCATCTCACCCTTGACGTCGACCGTGATCTTCTTCGAGAGGTCGCCCTTCGCGACGGCCGTCGTCACGTCGGCGATGTTGCGCACCTGCGACGTGAGGTTCGACGCCATGAAGTTGACGTTGTCGGTGAGGTCTTTCCAAACACCGGCGACGCCCTTCACTTCGGCCTGCCCGCCGAGCTTTCCTTCTGTGCCGACTTCGCGGGCAACTCGGGTCACTTCCGAGGCGAAGCTGTTGAGCTGGTCCACCATCGT
>JAXDMB010000232.1:0-4234 GCA_034666325.1 Vulcanimicrobiota bacterium | reverse complement strand
GGCGCGTCGCGGGCTTCTTCTACAAGTACATCCCGGTGCCGCCCGGGTCGTAGGCAAGGCAGGCGGGCTCGGGGCCGAGGCGTCGAAACCCGCGTCAGGTGTACGCCCTCTGGCTCGTCGCGATCGTCGTTTTCGTCCTGGACCGCTGGTCGAAGACGATCGTGCTCCATTCGTTCATGCCTGGTGAGAGCCGGCTCGTCATACCGCATCTGCTGTGGTGGACGTACGTGCAGAACGTGCACGGCGCGTTCGGGCTGTTCGGCAACTCGCCGGCCCTGCTGATCGTCCTCGCGCTGATCGTGCTGGGCGTGTTCGCGTACGCGTTCCGCGACGCGGTGCGGCATTCCAACGTCGTGCGGATCGCGTTCGGGATGATCGCCGGCGGCGCGGTGGGGAACATCGTCGACCGCTTGCAGCACCAGTGGGTGGTCGACTTCATCGACTTCCGCACCATCTGGCCGAACGTGTTCAACGTCGCCGACGCGTGCATCACGGTCGGCGTCGCGCTGCTCGTGCTCGCATCGCTGCGCCGGGAGAAGCGCGCCTGACCCACGTCGTGGAGGACGCCGACGCCGGCACGCGGCTCGACGTTCTGCTGACGCGGCTCACCGGGTTCTCGCGCTCGCACGTCGCCGCGGCATTGCGCGCGGGCGCCGCGACGGTGAACGGCGCGTCCGGCAAACCCAGCACGCTGCTTGAATCCGGCGACCGCATCGCGTACGCGGTCGAACCGCCGCGCGTGCTGGAGGCCGAGCCCGAAGACATCGCGCTCGACGTGGTGTACGAGGACGACGACGTGCTGGTGGTCGACAAGCCGGCCGGCATGGTGACGCATCCCGCGCACGGCGCGACGGACGGCACGCTGGTGAACGCGCTGCTCGCGCACGTCGCCGCGCTTCCGGGCGAGCGCATACGCGCGGGGCTGGTGCACCGGCTCGACCGCGACACGTCGGGCTTGCTGCTGGTCGCGAAAACCGAGGACGCGCTCGGAACGCTGGGACGCGCGATGCAGGCGCGTTACATCGAGCGCGAGTACCGCGGCATCGTGATCGGCGTGCCGGACGATCCCGAGGGAACGATTCGCGGCGCGATCGGGCGCGATCCGCGCAATCGCATGAAGTACGCGATTCGCACCGAGGGCAAACCGTCGGTGACGCACTACGCGCTGCGGGAGCGGCTGATCGGCACGAGCGAGCTCACGTTCAAGCTCGAAACCGGTCGCACGCATCAGATTCGCGTGCACATGGCGGCACTCGGACATCCCGTTTTGAACGACGCGATCTATGGCCGTAGCGACTCGCGCCTGCCGCTGCCGGGGCAGGCGCTGCACGCGTGGCGGCTGCGGTTCAAGCACCCGCGCACGAAGCAGATGATGGCGTTCGAAAGCGAGCCGCCGCCCGAGTACGTGGCGACGCTCGAGATGATGCGCCGCCCGGCATCGTGACCGCGAGCGGCTTCGTGCTGCGGTCCACATCGGGCGGAGCGCGGCGCGGCACGCTGACGACCGCGCACGGCGACGTCGAGACGCCGTGCTTCATGCCGGTCGGAACGCTCGCCGACGTGAAGCTGCTCGAGCCGCAGGATTTGCGTGAGATCGGCTCGCGCATCGTGCTCGCGAACACGTATCATCTCTGGCTGCGCCCGGGCCGTGAGACGCTCGTGGCGGCCGGCGGAATCCACCGCTTCATGGCGTGGGACGGGCCGGTTCTCACGGACTCCGGCGGCTTCCAAGTGTTCAGTCTGGAGTCACGGCGCGAGATCGATGCGGACGGCGTGACCTTCCGCTCGCACTTGGACGGAAGTGCGCACCAGTTCACGCCCGAAAACGTCGTCGCGTTTCAAGAAGGCCTCGGCGTCGACATCGCGATGGCGCTCGACCAGTGCGTGAAGCTGCCGTCGTCGCGCGCGGATCTCGAGGCTGCCGTCGCGCGGACGACCGCGTGGGCGCGGCGCTGCGCGGACGCACGGCGGTACTCAGACCGCACCATGCTGTTCGGGATCGTGCAGGGCGGGCTCGAAGAGGATCTCCGCGCGCGCAGCGCCGCCGAGCTCGTCGCGCTGGATCTCCCCGGCTACGCCATCGGCGGGCTTTCCGTCGGCGAGACGCGCGAGGAGATGGACCGCGTCGCGCGATTCACCGCCGCGCTGCTGCCGGCGGACAAGCCGCGCTATCTCATGGGCGTCGGAACCGTGCGCGATCTCGTCGCGGGAATCGATCGCGGCATCGACCTCTTCGACTGCGTCTATCCCACCCGCAGCGGGCGGCACGGCCGCGTGCTCACGCGCGCGGGCGCCGAGTACAACGTGCGCAACGCCATGAACGTGCGCGACTTCGGGCCCGTCGATCCCGACTGCGACTGCCGCATCTGCGCGACGTACACCAAAGCGTACCTCGCGCATCTGTTCCGCTCCGGCGAGACGCTCGCGCAGCGGCTGCTGTCATACCACAACGTCGCGGCGCTGACCGGCCTGGTTCGCGCGGCCCGCGCCGCGATCGACGAGGACCGCTGGGCCGCCTTCCGCGACGGGATTCCGGCCGCGGTCTGACAAAAACGAGCCTGCGATGAACGGCTTCGGGCGTGTGACCGTGATGACCGCGGCACTTTTTTCATTCGCAGCGGGAACCGCGTGCGCCGAGCCGCTGGAGGCTACCCTCAGCGTGACGGTCAACGCGCTCAGCGGCAAGCACGAAATCGACGGCGGCCACAGCGACAAGCTGTCGTTCGCGCCGCTTCCGCTCGCCGAGCTCACGCTGCGCAGCGGCATGGAAAGCCTGCGGCTCGAAGGGCTGCCGCCGGTGACGTTCGGCTACGACACTGCCGGGGACGGAGCGCTTTCGACGCGGCTGTCGATCCTCAACGCGACGTACCGCCACACGTTCCCGGGCGGCTGGTTCGTCGGCGCAGGCCAGACGGTGTACAACCAGTTCACCACGTACGTGCCGGTGAACGGCAACTTCTTCTACCAGCGCGGTTTCGTGTCGCAGCCGATCACCGGGGCGGAGGCGCAGTACTCGCGCGTCACGGGAATCCGCGTGGAAGCGGGGCGCACGCTGCGTTTCCACCGCGACAGCGTCGACGTCTCGGCCGCCGTGAACCCGCACATGCACGGCATCCAGTACACGCGCATCCCGACGTCCTTGACCGTGTGCCAGTTCCCGTCGAACGGCGGGGCCGCGAACTGCGCGCAGCAAGTGTTCACGTTCGCCGACCCGGAGAACGCGTCGCAGGTCGACCTGTCCGCGCGCGTCGCGCACCGCATCTCGAAGCACGGCGAGCTGCTCTACGGCCTGCGCTACCTGAACTACAGCGCCCACTACGACGACTTCCCAGGCAAGACCGCAGACCGCAACGTAGGCTTCGCCCCAGTCCTGGGCTACCGCGCAAAACTCTAGCGGCGACCCGCTTTAACGGCTTTTCGGCCGTATGGCGGTGCGCACTGACGGAGGTTGATTGGGCGGGTGACGGCGCGTGATGGGTCTCGCTTGATGCGGCTCCCGCTCCGCATTGAATCCGTACGACGAAAGGGCGGCGCGCAGCGCCTGTTCGACGTGCTCGTGCGGGAGACGGTTCTTGCGCGCAAGCGTGTCGATCGAGTCTCCGACGAGAAAGTCCAGCAGGACCAGAAGCGGATCGAGCTCCATGCGTAACCTCATGACGATGTGTGACGACCAACGCATCATATGCTCGGCTCGAACCGGTCGTTAGGCGAGACTTCGGTAGAACGGTTGTTACGCCGGACTCGAGCACACCCGAGCTCGAAGTCCTCGACGTAGCCGCACCTGCGACGCCAGGCGCGGTCCGCGATCCGCTAGCCGGTGATGATCCTCATCCGCAGGTCGGCGGAACGATGGCGACGATGGCGGTGGCGAGCGCGAAAACTGTAAGCATGGAAGGCACCTCATTGGCAAGGGTGGTGGTTAAGCCACCGAACCGTAACGGTGAACGCGCGTCCACCGCGAGGTGCGAGTTAGGTATATGCTCCGCAGAGCCTTGTATTTAGGTCTGTATGAGCAGACCGAGTTGTCTGGCGCGGGCGATCATGTCGAACCGCCCGTGGGCATCGAGCTTCACGCTGGCGTTGCGGAGGTGCGTCCGAACGGTGTGGGGGCTGCGGCCGAGCAGCGCCGCGATCTGCGGCGCGTTTTTTCCGCTGGCGACCAGGCGCAGGATGTCGATTTCCATCGCGGTGAGCGGCCCGGTGGACGGGCGAGAACCCATGCGCTCCCGCGCGA
>JAXDMB010000231.1:0-4184 GCA_034666325.1 Vulcanimicrobiota bacterium | reverse complement strand
GGGCATCGTGACGGCCGGCATCACGCGCGGCTTGCCCGGCGCCGGCGTCGCGCTCGCGACACTCGCGGTCATGCTCGCAATCGGAACGGTCGCGTTCGCGCGCGGCTGGTTCGGCGGCGGCGACGTGAAGCTGCTCGCGGCAGGATGCTGCGGGCTGATGCCGTCGCAATCGGCTGACTTTCTGCTCTACACTGCGCTCTGCGGCGGCTTGCTGTCGCTCTACGCGCTCGCGTCGTCGCGCGGTATCGCGACGATGTTCATCACTTGGCGTCTCCCCGCGACCGGCACGCGGCTCCCGTACGCGGTCGCCGTCTGCGGCGGCGCCGTCTCCTTGTGGGTGGCACTCCTATGTCCCGCGTTCTTGCTCGTCCGTTAGACACGCGCACGATTGCGCTCTCGGTCGCCGGCGTTCTCGCGCTCGGGACCGGCGTCCTCACGTTCAACTATCTCTCGTCGGTCGGACACGCGAACGCCCCCGTGGCGCAGCGTACCGTCCTGCTGGCTTCAAAAGCCATTCCCGCTCACTCGATCGTGACTGCCGACATGCTCGCTACGGCGCAGCGGCCCAGCAGCGCGGTCGATCCCGACGCCTACGTCGTCCCGGCCTCGGCGGTCGGCGGGATCGCCGTCAACGACATTCCCGCCGGCAGCCAGCTGACCGCGTCGAAGCTGATGCGCGCCGCGTCCTCGACGTTTCCGTCGCGCGTCGGACACGGAATGCGCGCCGTCGCGATCCCGGTCGACCGCGTCAAGAGCGTGTCGAACCTCGTCAAGCCCGGCGACCGCGTCGACGTGATCGCGGTGACCAGCCCGCGCACCGACGCCGCACCCAAGGCGATGACGATCATTCGCGGCGCGAAGGTGCTCTCGATCGGCCAGACGATCGACGCGACCACGACCGCGACGCCGGCTCCCGAGAGCAGCCAGTACGGCAGCGCGACCGCGACGCTCGAGGTGACCCCGGCGCAGGCCAACATGCTCGCGCTCGCCGACATCAACGCGACGCTGCGCCTCGCGCTGCGCCCGCCGAACGAGGCGCTCCGCAGCCAAGCCACGGAGAAGCTGGTGTTCCCGGCAGGCCAAGCCCGCATGCCGTCCGGCCCCGCGCCCATGCAGCCGCAGGCTGCGCCGCGCCCGGCTGCGCCCGCGCAGCCGGTGGTGAAGCCGGCCCCGGTTTCCCCGGTTGCCGTCATCGACGGCGACAAGATTCTCAACCCCGGCAAAGCGCACTGACGCGATGCGAGGTACGATCGCGGTCGTCGTAGGGGCAAAGGGCGGCGTCGGCGCCACCACGCTGTGCGTCGAGCTCATCCGCATCATGCGCGAGTCCAAAGCGTGCGGCCTCGTGGACGCGGACTTCTCCGGGCGCCGCTGCGTCGCGGTGCTCACCGACAGCGTCCGCTCGTTCGACGGCGGGCGCATCGGCGGCAACCTCTCCTCGGCGACGATCCTCAACGACGTCGCCGGGATCGAGTTCACGGCCTCCATCGACGGCGCGTTCACGCTCATGCCCGACATGGTGGCCGGCATTCTCGGCGACGTGCGCGACACGACGGAGTTCGTTCTCGTCGACGCGCCGCAGCCGTACGCCGCGGCGGTGCGGCCGTTCGTCGTGAATGCGGCGCACTTCATCGTGGTCGTCGAGCCGACGCTGCTCGGCGTCACCAGCGCGCGCGCGGTGCAGACCGAGCTCGCGCGGTTCGGCATCCCGGCCTCGCGCGTGTATCTCGTGCTCAATCAGCGCGACGCGCGCGCCGCCGTGCGGCCCGACGAAGTCGAGCGCGCGCTCGGGTCGCGGCTGCTCGGCAACATCCCGCCGATCGGAGACCGCCGCTACCAAAAGGCGGTCGAGGGACTCGCCGCGGCGCTCATCGGGCTGCCGCTCCCGGCGGAGATCGACCCGCTCAAGCCGTCCGCGAAAACGCCGCTCGGCGACCTCCGCGCGAGCAACCGCCGTCCCAAAGGCGACGCGAAGCTCGAGGACATGGCGTCGGGCGCGGCCACCGAAGCGCACATCGTCGCGACGATGGAGCGTACGGCTCGCGATCTGCTCAAGACCGAGATCCACGACGCGCTCTCGCAGCGCCTCGACGTCGTCGCGGCGAGCGCCGCGCTCGACGAGCCCAAGAAGATCGCCGAGCTGCGCAACCAGATCGACACGATCGTGCGCGAGATCCTCGCGACCTATCCCGCCGTGTTCTCCGCCGAGGAGCTCGCGCGCGTGCGCCAGGAGATCATCGACGAGGCGCTCGGGTACGGGCCGCTCGAGGAGCTGCTGGCGCAGAACGACGTCACCGAGATCATGGTGAACGGTCCCAACCACGTGTTCGTCGAGCGCAACGGCAAGATCGAGTCGACCAACAAGCGCTTCTCCGACGACCGCCAGCTGCGCGTCGTGATCGAGCGCATGATCGCCCCGCTCGGCCGGCGCATCGACGAGTCCGTCCCGATGGTCGACGCGCGCCTTCCCGACGGCTCGCGCCTCAACGCGATCATCGAGCCGCTCGCGCTCGACGGGCCGACGCTGACGATCCGCCGCTTCGGAAAGAACCGTCTCACGCCGGACGACCTCGTCAACTTCGGCGCCATCGACGCTGCGATGCTGGACTTCTTGCGCGCCGCGGTCGAAGCGCGGATGAATCTGGTGATCTGCGGCGGCACCGGCTCCGGCAAGACGACGTTCCTGAACATCCTGTCGTCGTTCATTCCGGAAGGCGAGCGCATCGTGACGATCGAGGACGCGGCCGAGCTGCGCCTCAACCAGTCGCACATCGTGCGCCTGGAAGGACGTCCCGCGAACCTGCAGGGCGCCGGCGAGGTGCGCATCCGCGATCTCGTTCGCAACGCGCTGCGCATGCGGCCCGACCGCATCATCGTCGGCGAGTGCCGCGGCGCCGAGGCGCTCGACATGCTCCAAGCGATGAACACCGGCCATGACGGGTCGCTCACCACGATTCACGCCAACAGCGCGCGCGACGCCATCTCGCGCATCGAGACGATGGTGATGATGGCCGGCTTCGAGCTGCCGATCAAAGCGATTCGCGACCAGGTCGCCAGCGCGATCGACATCATCGTTCACATCTCGCGCATGCGCGACGGCAGCCGCAAGGTGGTCGGCATCAGCGAGATCGCCGGCCTGGAAGGCGACGTCGTCACGATGCAGGAGATCGTGCGCTACCGCCAGCGCGGCCTCGACAAGAACAACAAGGTGGTCGGTGAGTTCGAGTACACCGGCGCGCAGCCCGAGTGCCTGGCGAAGTTCGCCGAGTTCGGCGTCTCGTTCGACGTCCGGTCGCTCGGCGAGATGGCGGGCGCGCCCGTCCTCGGGAAGGCTGCGTCATGGTAGCGGTTCTTCCGTATGCGATCGTGCTCGGCGTCGTCACGGCGATCGGCCTCGTCGTGGCGTCGTTCTGGCAGCGCATCACCAAGCCGCTCGCGCCGATGGCGGAGCAATACCGGCTCGCGCTCGAGCAAGCCGACGTGCGCGTCCGCGGCGAGGAAGTGCTGCTCGCGGTCGTCGGCGCCGGCGTCGGTTTGTGGTTCCTGTTCGTGGTCGTCACGCGGCCCGATCCCGTGCGCGGCGCGCTCGTGTTCCCGATCGCGCTGACGGCGGCGGCATACGGCGCCAAGGCGTTCATCGCGCACAAGAGCCGCAAGCGCCTGATGAAGTTCGGCGACCAGCTGGAGCTGGTGCTGCGCTTGATGGCGAGCGGTCTGCGCGCGGGACTGGGGCTGCGCCAAGCGCTCGTGCTCGTGATCGACGAGCTCGACGATCCCGCGCGCACCGAGTTCATGCGCGTGGTGGGACAAGCGAACATCGGCCTGAGCGTGCACGACGCGCTGGACGCGCTCGTGAAGCGCATGCCCAGCGACGAGTGCTCGATGATGGTGCGCGCGATCCGCGTGCAGTCGCAAACGGGCGGCAACCTCGCGAAAGTGCTCGAGCACCTCGCCCACACGATCAAAGAACGCCGCCGCGTCTATCGCAAGATGCGCGCCCTGACGGCGGAAGGCCGGATGAGCGCGTGGGTGATCGCGCTGCTGCCCGTCGTCGTGGGCCTCATGATCATGGCGTTCAACGCGCCGATGCGCCACGCGCTGCTGTCGACCGGCCTCGGCCACGTCGTCATGGTGTTCGTCGCGCTTCTCGAAGCGTCGGGCGTGGCGATCCTCATGCGCCTCAT
>JAXDMB010000230.1:0-3812 GCA_034666325.1 Vulcanimicrobiota bacterium | reverse complement strand
CGGTCACCATTCCGGTCGCCGGCGGCGGCGATGCCGCCGGACCGGTTCCGGGCACGACCGGCGCTCCGGGTGCCGCCGTGCCGCGCGCCTGCTGGATCGACGCCGCCACGAATGCGGCCGCGCTCGGCGCACCGGGCACGTTCGGCGGGCCCGTCTCCACCGCCGCGTCCGCGCCCGTGCCGACGATCTGCAGCAGAATGCGCTCGCCGTCGAAGCCCGTCACGCGCACCTGCAGGGCGTCGCCGGGGCGCACGTTCGGCGGCAGCGACGCAGCGACGCGGCGGCCCGCGATCTCGATCAGATCCGTCAGCCCGTTCGACGGAAGCACGCGCGCGGTGACGACCGCGTCCTCCACCAAGAGCCCGCGCAGCGCTTGCGCGTCAGCCGCGAGCTGAGCGAGCTCGCCGTCGATCAGCGCGGCGAGGTCCGCGTCGGTGGCCGCGACCGCTGCGGCGAGCGGGTCGACGGCGCTCATGTCAGGCCGTGAAGTCGATCAGGTGCGGCGGCTCGTCGAGCGCCGCCGCCTCGTCGACGACCGCCTGAAAACCCGAGTTGCGTTCTTGCGGCTCGTACGCGTCCCCGCCGGCGTCGCGCTCGGCGTTGGAGTCGACGCGGTTGCCGACGCCCTCGTCGGTCCCGGCCACGCGCTCCTCGCGCTCTTGCACGTGCGCCGCGAACGACGCTTGAGCGGCCTGCTGCGCCACGCGCGCGCCTTCTTCCGCGCGCTGCGCCACGGGCGCGGTTTGTGACGCCTGCCAGATCGCGCCTTGAATATCCGTCGGACGAATCGCCATCGCGCCCTCCTCGGGCCTAACCCGCGGCCCCCGCCTGTCCTGAGCTTGTCGAAGGTTCTCCGGCGGCGGGTGCCTGGGCGGCGTTTCTGCGCGTGTACTTTTGCTTCACCGTGGGGTCGCCCTCACGGTAGCCGAGATCCGACTTCAGCGCTTTGAGCTTCGTGCGCAGATGGATCACGGCTTGCGCGTGAATTTGCGAGACGCGCGATTCCGAGACGTTGAGCGCGCCCTTGATCTCCTTGAGCGTGAGGCCCTCGAAGTAGTACAGGGAGATCACGGTGCGCTCTTGCGGCGGCAGCTCGTCCACGGCACGGACCAGCGCGGCTTTGATCTCGCGGGCTTCGACGGCGCTGGTGACCTCGGTGCCGTCGTCGCGCAGCGTGTCGAGCAGCGGGATCTCGTAGCCGCGCTCGTTGGGGAGGAACTCCTCGAGCGAGAGCACCGACGTGCCGCGGATCTTTTGCATGAGGACGTCGAGCTCTTTGAGCGACATCCCCATCTTCTCGGCGACTTCTTCTTCGGTCGCGGCGCGGCCGTACTCGATCTCGAGCTGCTGGTACACGCGCTCGAGCTCGCGGGCGCGCTGGCGCACGGCGCGCGGCACCCAGTCGAGCGCGCGCAGCGCGTCCAGGATCGCGCCGTTGATGCGCGTGATCGCGTAGGTCTCGAACTTTACGCCGCGCGCATCGTCGTATTTCTCGATGGCATCGATCAAACCGAGGATGCCGTCGTTGATCAAATCGTTGATCTCGACGTTCGGCGGGAGATTGATCGATATACGTCCTGCCACGTACTTCACCAAGTGAAGATACTTGTGGACGATCTCCTCACGGCTTAGCTCTACTCCGCCGATCACGTAACGCGGAGTATCGCGGAGTCCTTTCACGGCCTGCTCCCATGACGGGACACCCGCCCCGATTTTCCGAGACGTTCACGAACGACGGGGAGTCCTCCCCTCGCCGAGGCGCTTTCTACTGTTCGCAGACGGTTAAACCGGCGCATACACCGTGCCGGTGAGCTCGCAGAGGGTGCGGGACACGGCGTCGAGCGCGACGACGCGGTCCACGAGGCCGGCCGCGGCGGCGGCGCGCGGCATCCCGTAGACGACGCTGCTAGCCTCGTCTTGGCCTAGGACGTAACCACCGCGTTCCTTGATCACCCGTAACCCCTGGACACCATCGTGCCCCATCCCGGTCAAGATCACGCCGAGGGCGCCGGCGCCGAACGTCTCGCCGACGGACGCGGCCATCGCGTCGACGCTGGGGACGTGCAGCGATTTCTGCACGTCGTCCGCGAGCGTCACGCGCACCGCGCCGCCCGAGCGCTGCAGGCGCAACTGCTTGCCTGCGGGCGCGACGATCGCGGTGCCGGGCGCGAGCGCCATTCCGTCGGCGCCTTCCACCACGGCGATCTTGCTCGTCGCGTCGAGCCGCTCCGCCAGCGGGCGCGTGAAGCCGGGCGGCATGTGCTGCACCACCACGATCGGGATCGGAAAGCCGGCCGGGAGCTTCGGCAAGATCTGCGAGAGCGCGACCGGACCGCCGGTGGACGTGCCGATCGCGACGCACGTGAACACGCCCGCGCCGCGGGGCGCGGCTGCAGGCCGCGGTCGCGGCGGCGGAGCCGGAGGCGCGGGCTGCGCTGCACCGGTTCGTCCCGGAAGGGTATCTTGCGCGATCCGGGTGGTCTCGCGCATCGCGCGCAAATACGCGCCGCGCGAGCCGAAGTGCTTCACCTTCTCCACCAGCTCGCGCTGCACGTTCACGATGTCGATCAGCGCCGAGTCGGGCTTGGGGATGAAGTCGACCGCGCCCGCTTCGAGCGCGCGCAGCGTCGTCTCCGCTCCCTCGCGGGTGAGCGCGCTGACCATGATCACCGGCGGCCCGCGCCGCGCGGCGATCGCACGCGCCGCTTCCAGCCCGCCGATCCCCGGCATCTCGACGTCCATCGTCACGACGTCGGGCCGCAGCCGCTCGACCATCGCGATGCCTTCTTCGCCCGACGCCGCGGCCCCGACCACGCGAATCTCGGGCTCTTTCTCGAGCATCTTCTGGATCGCGCGGCGCATGAACGCGGAGTCGTCGGTGACGACCACGGTGATGACGCGCGCGTTCACGCCGGCACCGCGGCTTTCAGACGGTACACGATCGCGTCGGGGCCGACGATCGGCTCGTAGAGATCGGTGAGGTGGAACAGCGACTCGGCGTGACCCAAGAACAGATAGCCTCCCGGGCGCAGAGCTTTCGCGAACGACTCGACCACCCGCTTCTGCGTGGGCTTGTCGAAATAGATCAGCACGTTGCGGCAGAAGATCGCGTCGAACGGGCCTTCCGCCGCGACGCGCGGACCCTCCAGCAGGTTGAGCCTCGCGAACGACACCAGGCGCTTGATGCGCTCGTCCACCACGAAGCCGTCGCCCTGCGGGTGGAACCACTTCTGGATCATCGCGGGCTCCGTCGCGCGAAACGACAGCGCGCGGTAGAAGCCTTTCCCGGCGAGATCGAGCACGCGCGGCGAGACGTCGGTCGCGCGGATCGACAGCATCGCGTCGGTGATCTTCCCGGTTTCGAGCAGCGTCATGGCGAGGGAGTACGGCTCCTCGCCCGACGAGCACGCCGACGACCACAGCCGCACGCGCGGCGAGCGCTTGAGGAACTCGTCGAGGATGTTCGCGGCGAGCGCCTTGAGCTGCGCGCGCTCGCGAAAGAAGTACGTCTCGTTGTTCGACAGCGCGGACGCCAGATCGCTCCACTCCTCCTCGCGCCGCGCGTCGAAGCGCAGAAACCGCACGTAGGCCTCGTACGTCTCGAAGCCACGCTTGGCGAGGCGCGTCGAGAGCCGGCTGAGCAGCAGAAAGCGTTTCTGGTCGTCGTACCAGATCCCGAACCGCTCGCGGATGAGATCCCGCAGCGTGACGAACTCACCGTCCGAAATGTCCAGCATTTAGCGCCTCCGCTTCGCTACGGCGCGGAGGTGCTGTTGAAATTTTTGTCGCCCTTCGGGCGAGTCTCCGTGCGT
>JAXDMB010000229.1:0-2800 GCA_034666325.1 Vulcanimicrobiota bacterium | reverse complement strand
CACGTACGCGGAGATCCTGCGCACCGGCTCGACCGCGTCGGTCGAGGACGAGCTGTGGCCGATCGCGTCGATCTTCGCGATGCAGGGGATGGACGAGCTGGAACCGTCGAGCGAGCGCGCGAGCATCGAGGCGTGACGGCGGCGAACGCGACGCTTTCCTTCGCGGATCGCCTGCTCGGCGCGGGATTCGACTTCTTCACCGGCGTGCCGGACTCGACGTTCAAGGCGCTGTTTGGGGAGATCGAACGGCGTCCGGATGATTTCGGCTACGTTCCGGCGGTGTCGGAGAACGTCGCGGTCGGCGTCGCGACGGGCGCGTATCTGGGCGGGCGGCGGCCGGTGATCGTCATGCAGAACACCGGGCTCGCGCTCGCGATCAACCCGCTCGCGTCGCTCGCGCTGATCTACCGCATTCCCGTGCTGCTGCTGATCGGCTGGCGCGGGCACGACGGTACCGACTCGCCGGAGCACCGCGTGATCGGCACGTCCACGCTGCCGCTGCTCGAGTCGCTGAAGCTGCCGTATTTCGTGCCCGATCGCGGCTCGCTCGACGCCGATCTCGCGCGCGCGGTCGCCGTGATGGCGAGCGAGCGAATTCCGTGCGCGCTCGTGTGCCGGCCGGGTGTCGTGGCGTGATGCGGCGCGCCGACGCGATCGCGACCGTGCTCGCGCGCGTGCGCGACGAGATCGTCGTGTCGGCGAACGGCTGGATCAGCCGCGAGGCGTGCGCCGCATCCGATCGCGACGCGAACTTCTACATGCTCGGTTCGATGGGACTGGCCGCGCCGATCGCGCTGGGCGTCGCGCTCGCCCAGCCGCAGCGGCGCGTGGTGGTGCTCGACGGTGACGGCAATCTGCTGATGACCCTCGGCACGCTGGCGATGGTGGTGGAGCAACGGCCGGCGGGCTTCTTGCACGTGGTGCTCGACAACGAGCGCTACGGCTCCACCGGCGGACAGCGGTCGCTTTCGGCGACGGTCGCGCTCGACGAGCTCGCGCGCGCCGCAGGCTATGCGCACGTGCGCCGCGCGAGCGGTGCGGATGATTTGGACGACGCGGTCGAGGAGCTGTTGCGCGCGGACGGTCCGGCGTTCTTGCTGGTGAAGGTCGCACCCGAAGCGGGCGGCGACGCACCGCGCGTTCCTCACGAGCCCGAGGCGATCGCGGAGCGCGTGCGCGCGGCACTCGGCGCGAGCGCGGCGGCCGGCACGCACGATCTGGTCCGCGCGCGGGCCGTGCTCGACGCGCAGGCCGCCGCGACGACGCCGGTGCCCTGAGTGCCGTCGCTCGAGTGGAACCGCAAGTGGGGGCGCATGATCGGCGCGTTCGCGTCCGGCGACGGCGAGCGCGAGTTCGGGGACCGGTGGGGTGAGCCGGAAAGCTTTGCGCCGCTGCTCGACGTGCGGCGGCGTTTCATCGAGCCGTACTTCGTGCCGGGCGGGACGGTGGTCGAGATCGGCAGCGGCGGCGGCCGCTGGACGCAGTATCTGCGCGCGGCCGGGCGGCTGATCGTGGTGGAGTACAATCCCGAGTCGTTCGACTATTTGCGCGCGCGCTTTCCCGGGCTCGCGTTCACGCCGTACCATACGAGCGGGTACGAGATGCACGGCGTCGCGGACGCGAGCGCGGACTTCGTGTTCACGTTCGACGTGTTCGTGCATATCGAGCCGGACGGCATCCAGGCGTATCTGCACGAGATCGAGCGCGTGCTGCGGCCGGGCGCGACGGCGGTGGTTCACTACGGCGACGTGCGCAAGGAGATCGCGCGCGAGAACCCGGGCTTCTCGCGCATGACGCGCGCGCTCATGGACGACATGATCGCGACGACCGGCCTGCGCGTGGTCGACCACGACGAGCAGATCATGTTCCACAGCAACCTCGTCGCGCTGCGGCGCTGATGCGGCTGCTGCACATTCTCTCGCAGCGGCCCGGCCGCTCGGGAAGCGGCGTGTTTCTCGCTGCCATGGTGCGCGAGGCGGGGCGCCGCGGCTACGAGCAGCACGTGATCGTCGCTGGGCCGCCGGGAACGTCGGCCGCGGAATTGGGGCTACGCGACGACCAGATGACGGTGATCGTATTCCCGTCGCCGGACGCGCCGTTTCCGCTGCCCGGCAACAGCGACGTGATGCCGTACGACACGACGGTGTTCTCGCGGATGTCGCCGCTGCAGATCCAGCAGTATCTCGCCGTGTCGCGGCGCGTGATGGAAGACGTGCGCGCGCGCTTTCGTCCGCAGGTTGTGTACGCGCACCATCTGTGGCTGATGACCGCGCTGGCCCGCGAGATCTTCGATGACGTGCCCGTGCTCGCGACGTCGCACAATGCCGAGCTGCGCCAGATGATAAAAGCGCCGCACCTCGCCGCGCACGTACTCCCCGGCGTGCGTGCGCTCGACGCGGTGTGCGTGCTCACGCCGCAGTCGGTCGCCGACACGATCGACGTATTCGGGGTCGAGCCGGATCGCATCGAGCTGACCGGCGCTGGATTTCGCGATGACGTCTTTCGCCCGGCGAACGAGCCGCGCGCCACGGTTCTGGCGGAGCTCCGTGAGCGGTGGAACGTCGTGCTGCCCGTGCGCGACGACGAGCGGCTCGTGACGTTCGTCGGGCGCTTGTCGACGCCGAAGGGCGTGCCGTTTCTGCTGGACGCGATCGCATCGCTGCGCGATGCACCGCCGCACCGGTTGGTGCTCGTCGGCGCGACCGGCAGCGGCGAGAACGGGCGGCTGATGGACGAGCTGGTCGCGCGCGCGGGCGACACGGTGCTGCATTCCGGAGCGCAGCCGCCCGAAGCCGTCGCG
>JAXDMB010000228.1:0-12583 GCA_034666325.1 Vulcanimicrobiota bacterium | reverse complement strand
TCGAGGCCGCGGTTCTCCTGCCCCACGAGGTAGCCCACGGCACCGGGTCCGGTGCCGTTCACATTGCTCGCCGCCGTGCCATCACCGTATTGCAGGACGGCAGTCGGCGACGCCTTGATGCCCAGCTTGTGCTCGATGCTCACGCAGTGCACGTCGTTGCGCGCGCCCAGCGAACCGTCCTCGTTCACCAGGAACTTGGGCACCACGAACAGGCTGATGCCCTTGACGCCCTCGGGCGCGCCGGTCACGCGGGCCAGCACCAGGTGCACGATGTTCTGCGCCATGTCGTGCTCGCCGAACGTGATGAAGATCTTCTGGCCCTTGACGCGGTAGTGATCGCCGTCGGGCGCCGCGGTCGTGCGCACTTGCGCGAGATCGGAGCCGGCTTGCGGCTCCGTGAGGCACATCGTGCCCGTCCACTCGCCGCTCACCAGCTTGCCGATGTACGTGTTCTTTTGATCCTCGCTGCCGAACTGCTCGATCGCCTCGATCGCGCCCTGGTTGAGCAGCGGCCCGTTCGCGAAACCGATGTTCGCCGCGTTCCACATCTCGAGCGTCGGCCCGAGCAGGAGCTGCGGGAGACCTTGGCCGCCGTACTCCGCCGGCACGGGAAGACCGATCCAGCCCGCTTGCGCGAACTGCTTGTACGCTTCTTTGAAACCCTTGGGCGTCGTGACGACGCCGTCGTTCCACGTGCAGCCTTCCTTGTCGCCGCTCTGGTTGATCGGGTCGAGCACTTCGGTCGCGAACGTCGACGCTTCGTCGAGGATCGCGTCGAGGACGTCGGTCGTGTCCTCGTAACCGGGAAGCTTGGCGATCTCCTCGACGCCGGCGAGTTCGCGCAGGACGAACTGCATGTCGCGCAACGGCGCGCGGTAGGTGCTCATGACGTCTCTCCGTACAGATCGCGGCGGAGTCGTTGCATCGCCTCGATCAGGTTTGTGAGGTAGGGCTTGAAGTTGGCCTTGATGGACTCGAGCCGTTCTTCGCCGGCTCCCGTGATGCGGTACAGCATCGTGCCGCGCTTGGTCGACGCGTCGAGCTCGCCGCGGATGAACCCGCGCTCCTCGAGCCGCCGCAGCAGCGGATAGATCGTATTGGGATTAACCGGAAAAATGCCGCCGAGGCTTCCGATCCGCTGCATCAATCCGTACCCGCTGTCGGGCTGGGCGTGCAGCATCTGCAAGACCAGCGCCGGGAAGACCGTCTTGGTCTTGACCTCCCCGGTGAACACGCGGTCGCCCCAGAGCTCGCTGGGCCACTCGGTAACCTTGCCGGGCGGATCGGCATCATCGGACGCTGCTTCGGCCGCCCTTGACCGCGCTGCCATATGTTATTCATAATAGGTTAAAGCTAACCCGTCAAGCCACCCCCGCCGCGGTTTGCACCGGGGAGGTATCGCACTCGCATGACGCACCCCGAAGCTTCGACTCGCTCCGACCGGCTCGATCTGGTGACCCTGCCGGACTTCATCGCCGAGCGGCTCTCGGTGCCCCAGCCCGTTGCGCTGGCCGAGCTGCGGGACGGGGGGACGGTCTCCTTGAGCGCCCAGGACGTTCACGGGCAGGCGGCCGCGGCGGCGCACGCGCTGCGCGGGCGCGGCGTAGCGCGCGGCGACCGGGTCGCGATCCTCGCGAACAACTCGGTCCACTGGCTCGTCGCCGACTTCGGCATTCTCTATGCCGGCGCGGTGGTGGTGCCGATGTTCGCGACGACCGCGGACGACCAAATCGCGTTCATCTTCGCCGACAGCGAAGCCAAGCTGGTGTTCGTCGACGACGCCGCGACCGCGGCGCGCGTTCGCACGGCGGTGCCGGGCGCGCCGCCGGTGATCGCGCTCGCCGGCGAGGGACCAGGCTCGTTCGCGGAGTTTCTGCGTGAAGGCGGCCTGCGCGACGGCGCGGAGCGCGACGACGCGACGCTGCGGTCGTATCGCGACGGCATCGGCCTCGACGATCTCGCCGTGCTCATCTACACATCGGGCACGACCGGGCAACCCAAAGGCGTGATGCTGTCGCACCGCAACATCGTGTCCGACGTGACGAACGCGTTCCAACCCGCCGCGAGCGGGCAGGCCGCGGGCGAGACCGGCATGTCGGTGCTGCCGTTCGCGCACATCTACGAGCACACCAACGCGCTGGGCTACCGCGCCAACCGGCTGATCCACTACGTCACGACGCCGGAACGTCTGCTCGCCGACATGCGCGCGATCCGCCCGAACTACGTCGCGTTCGTGCCGCGCATCTTCGAGCGCGTAATCGCCGGCATCATCGGCAGCGCGCGCGCGAGCGGCGGGCTCAAAGCGAAGCTCGTGCCGTGGGCGCTCGAAGTCGGGACCGCGTACGAGCGCGCGAAGCGCGACGGCGGTTTGTCGCCGCTGCTGCGCGTGCAGCATACGCTCGCGAAAAAGCTCGTGCTGAGCAAGATTCCCGCGACGCTGGGGATCGACCGGCTCAAGTACTTCGTGAGCGGCAGCGCGCCGCTGCACCGCGATACCGCGCTGACGATCGAAGCGATGGGCGTTCCCGTGCTCGAAGGCTACGGCCTCACCGAGACGTCGCCGGTCGTGACGGTGAACCGCCCCGCCGACAACGAGCTGGGAACCGTCGGTCCGCCGATCGAAGGCGTCGAGCTGAAGATCGCCGCTGACGGCGAGGTGCTCGTCAAAGGGCCGAACGTGATGCTCGGCTACTATAAGCTTCCAAAAGAAGAGCAGCCGTTCGACGCGGACGGGTGGTTTCAGACCGGCGACATCGGCACGATCGACGCGCGCGGGCATCTCCTCATCACGGACCGCAAGAAAGAGCTCTTCAAGAGCAGCGGCGGCAAGTGGATCTCGCCGTCGCGCATCGAGACCGCGATCAAACGCTCGATCTACATCGGGCAGGTGATGGCGTTCGGCAACAACCGCCCGCACCCGGCGGTGCTGCTCGCGCCGAACTGGGACTTGGTCCGCGCGAAGCTCGAGATTCCCGCAACCACGTCGACTGCCGCAATGGCGGCGGACGAGCGCGTGCGCGCGCTGATGATCCGCGAAGCGGCGGCGAACACCGCCGACCTCGCGAAGTACGAGCAGGTGCAGCGCGTCGCGGTGCTGCCGCGCGACCTCACGATCGAGGACGGCGAGCTCTCGCCGACGCTCAAGGTGAAGCGCCGCGTCGTCGAGCAGCGCTACGCCCCGCTCATCGAACAGGCGTACGCGGAGAACTTGCGCGAGCGCGAAGCGGCAGAATCCGCTTAAAGAGCGAGCGGAGCGGCGCGGCGAGCGGTTCACCGTTTTTCAGCGGGCCGGTGAACGGGAATACAGTCCGCGTGACACACGACGCACGCAAAGCAGGCACGGTGTTGCTTGCCGCAGCCATCACGCTCGGGATGCCGCTCGCCGGCTCCGCGCAGACGGCTATGACCGGCACGCAGCAGACCGTAATGTTCCAGTCCGCGCTCGCGCGCATGGACCGCGAGACGCAGATGCTCGCATCCATGAAGAATCACATCTCGTCGAGCGACATCGTCGCAGTTTCCGTCGCAGGCTTGCAGATCAGCGCGGCCGGCCGGCAATCGATGTCGCGCATGGCCGGCGGCAGCCGGCATGCCGCGCTCCAGGCGGCGCTGTCCAAAGCCACCGTCGCGAGCGTCGACCGAACCAACGGCCAGAGCGAAGACCAGAGCTCGCTCGCGGAGTATCTGCAGCACCTCGGCATCGATCCGAACAACGTGGTCGCGGTCGACGTCAACGGCAAGGCGGATCCCCAGAACCCCCGCGTGACGGTGTTCTACCGCCGCTAGCTCGTAGGTTTGTCCTCGAGGATCATCAAGGTCGACGTCCCGGTGGCGTAGACCGTCCCGTTCGCGTCGACCAAGTGCGCTTCGGACGTCGCGGTGCGGCGTCCGGCGTGCACGACGTGCGCGTCGGCGAACACTTTGCCCGTTGCCGCGGTCACCGGGCGGTGGAACCGCGTGTGCAGGTCCATCGTCGTGGCGACGCGCCCCGCGGGCAACACCGACTGCACCGCGCTGCCGAGCGCGTTGTCCATCAGCGTCGTGATGATGCCGCCGTGCACCGAGCCGATCATGTTGTAGAGCTTCTCTTCCGGCTCCATCGCGAACACGACGCGCCCGCGCTCCACCGTCTCGAGCGAGAAGTTCATCCAGCGCGTTATGTTGGTCTTGTCGACGTCGCCGCGCTTCATCATCTCCAGCGCTTCGAGCCCGTCGCGGCTGCGAAACACGTCGATCGCATGCGGATAGCTCGCGGCGTGCTCCGCATCGTCCGCGGCGCCGGTGAGCGGCGTCGTCATCCCACCGCCACCGCGGCCTTGTGGTGCGTCTCGAGCGACTCGAGATACTTCTCCGCGTCGATCGCGGCTTTGCAGCCCATGCCCGCCGCCGTGACGGCCTGCTTGTAGCGGATGTCGTACACGTCGCCCGCGACGAACACGCCCTCGATGTTCGTGCGCACGCCGTCCGCGCTCACGATGTAATCCGCCGCGTCCAGCTCGAGCTGCCCTTTGAAGATCGCAGTGTTCGGATCGTGCCCGATCGCGACGAACAGCGCGTCGGCGGCGAGCGTCGCCTCCTCGCCGTTCTCGAGGTTCTTCAGGCGCAGCGCGGTGGTGTTGTCGTCGCCGACCACTTCCTCCACCGCGGTGTTCCAGATGAAGCTGATCTTCTCGTGGTTGAGCGCGCGGTCGGCCATGATCTTCGACGCGCGCAAGGCGCTGCGGCGGTGGATGACCGTCACCTTGCGCCCGAAGCGCGTGAGGAACAGCGCTTCCTCCATCGCGGAGTCGCCGCCGCCCACCACCACGATGTGCTTCTCGCGGAAGAACGCGCCGTCGCACGTCGCGCACGTCGACACGCCGCGCCCGCGCAGCCGCGCCTCGCCGGGAATGTTCAGCCAGCGCGCGCTCGCGCCGGTCGCCACGATCACCGTGTCGGCGGTGTACTCGTCCTCCGCCGTGCGCACCGCAAACGGCCGCTTGCGGAAGTCGACCTCGGTCACGTCCACGTTGTGGATCACCGAGCCGAACCGCTCAGCCTGCGCGCGGAACGCCTCCATCAGCTCCGGGCCCATGATCCCGTCCGCGAAGCCGGGATAGTTCTCGACCTCCGTCGTGAGCATGAGCTGCCCCCCGTACATGTGGCCAGCGAAGACGATCGGCGCGAGGTTGGCGCGGGCCGCGTAGATCGCGGCGGTGAGGCCGGCGGGGCCGGAACCGATGACTATGACCTTGGCGTGGGTGGGAGCGGGCATTCCGCCCCCTTCAACCCCGACCGGGTTGCGTCCGGTTCAGCGCGAACCGGGCGGCGTGGGCAAGCACATCCTCTGGATCCTCATCTCGCTGTTTTTGCACCCGATCGCGGTCGTGCTGATGCTGATCAACCTCACGGGGCGGCCGGATCTGAGCACGGGCCAGAAGGTCATCTGGGCCATCGTGGGACTCGTGTGGGGGATCGGACCGACCCTCTACATCCTCGTCGGCGGCGGGGCGCTCTGGTGAACGCGACGGACGGCTGGCCGAAGATCGCGCTCGAGGACGATCCGTCGGACGTGCTGCGCAAGGCGTCGCGCGGCGCCGGGGTCGACACCAACGCGCTCGCGCACCGCACCGGCATCGACGCGCGCGCGATCGCCGCGTGGCTGAAAGGCGACGGCGTTCCCACCGAGGACCAGGCCCGCGCGGTGGCCGTCGTGCTGCGGCTCGATCCCGGGAAGTTCGCGGACACCGCGGCGCGCCGCTGGTATCCCGGTGCGGAAGTGCCGCCGGACGTGCGCCACCATCCGCACGACCCGCATCCGTCAAACGGCTATCTGTTCTTTCTGCAAGACGGCAAGACGGCCGCGATCGTCGATCCCGCCGGCTACCCGAAGACGCTGCTCAACGCGGTGAACGAAGGACCGTACGCGCTGCGCTACATTCTGATCACGCACAAGCACGCGGATCACTGCGACGCGACGGCCGACGTCGCGCGCGCGTTCCCGAACGCCGAGATCGTGATGCACCGCGCGGACGTGAAAGCGATCGGCTCGCTCGCGCAGCGCGCGATTCCGATCACCGACGGTGACGAGCTGCCCTTCGGCGATGACGCGTCGATTCGGATGCTCCACACACCGGGGCACACGGACGGATCGTCGTGCTTCTTGTTCCGCTCGACCGTGTTCAGCGGTGACACGCTGTTCGCGGGCTCGGTCGGCGGCATCTTCGCCGACGTCTCGACGTACGAAGATCTGCTCGCGAGCGTACGATTAAAACTGTTCTCGCTCGACGACGAAACGGTCGTCATGCCGGGTCACGGCCCGCCGACGACGATCGGCGAGGAGAAGGCGCACAACCCGTTCTTCTAGCCGCCGTGGCGGGCGGCTACTCGGGCGGCTTCGCGAGCATCTCGCGGTCGACCGTCGCTTCGGCGTGCGCGTGCTGCTCGGCGGCCACGGCGCGCTGTCCGGCGTTCGCGTCGAGCGCGACGAGCTCGGCGAGCGCCGCGGCCCGTGCTTGCAGCGACAGCGTGCGTTCGCGCGCGTCGTCGAGAAGGGTGCGAATCTCCGCGTGTTCCGCCGAGATGCCGGCGATCGCACCGTGCGCGGCGATGCCGGCCTTCGCGGCTGCGACGCGCGCGCGGGTGATGTCGCGCTCGGCGCGCAGCGCGTCGGCGCGGCGGCGCAGCTCCTCGGACGCCGTCGCGAGCGTGTCCTCGCGGCCGCGCAGCTCCTCGATCTCCGCGCGAAACGCGTCGACCGCTTCACGCTGCGCGCCGCTGCGCTCGTACGTGCCCAGCTGCATCTCCAGGCGCTTGCGCGCGGTGAGCAGCTCGACGAGATGCCGGCGCACCTCGTCGACTACCTCGAGCTGCGCGCGGTACGCCGCATCGACCGACGCCGCCGGGTTATCGAGACGCTCGATTTGCGAGCGCGCCTCGCCTTGCAGCAGCCGGACGATGCGCGTCCAGAGGCTCATTTCGTGTCCGCCGGGGCCTTTTTGACGATCGCGCCTTCACCGTTCGCGGCTGGCGGGGTAACGTAGTCGTTCGATCCCGAGCGGGTGCGCGCGAGCAGGTTGCGCGCGAGCTGGAAGCCCGCCGCGCCTTGCGTGAGCACCTTGCCCATGATCTCCGACACGCCGTCCGCGCCGTTCAGCACGATCATCTGGTCGATGTTGTTGAACGCCTTGGAAGCCGACTCGACGACCGCGGGCCAGTTCTCCGCGAGCTGCTGCGAGATGACCGCTTCCTGGTTCTGCGCGAGCGCTTCGGAACGCGCTTTGATCGCGGACGCTTCAGCGAGTCCTTTCGCGCTGATCGCGTCGCCTTCGGCGTTGCCCTTCGCGCGAATAGCGCTCGCCTCGGCGTTACCGATCATCGTCGTTTTCTGCGCATCGGCCTCCGCCGCGAGCTTGATGCGCGTCGCGTCGGCCTGCGCCTGCAGTTCGATCTGCTTCGCGCGCGCCTCGGCCGCGGCGATGTCGGCGTCGCGCTGCGCGGTGGCGAGCGTCGTCTTCTCGTACGCCGCGGCATCGGCCGGGCGGCGCACGCTGACGAGCAGCTCCGACTCTTTCTTGTGCGCGTCCAGCTCCACGATCTTCGTCTCTTCGACGACAACCTGCTGGCGCGCGACCGCGTCGGCGAGCGGTCCGGACTGCTTCGCCTGCGCTGCGGCGCGGTCGACCTCGGCCTGGTAACCGGCCTGTTTGATCTTGCTGTCGCGCTGCGCTTGCGCCTTGAGCGCAGCGGCTTCTTGCTCGCGCTGCGTCGCCTCTTGATCGGCTTGCGCCTGCGCGATGCGCGCGTCGCGCTGCACCGTCGCCGCGTGCGGCTTCGCCAGGTTGTCGATGTAGCCGGTGGGGTCGTCGATCTCTTGAATCTGCAGCGAGTCGACGATCAGCCCGAGCTTCTCCATCTCGGTGCCCGACGCTCCGCGCGTCGCTTCGGTGAGCTTGTCGCGCTCGCGGATCAGATCTTCGACGGTGAGCGAGCCGCAGATCGCGCGCAGATGGCCGGCGAACACCTGCTGGATGCGCGCGTCCATGCGGTCCTGCTGGTCGAGGAAACGCCGCGCCGCGTTCGCGATCGACGCGAAGTCGTCGCCGACCTTGTAGATCACGACGCCCTTGATGTGAACCGGAATTCCTTGCTGCGTCACGCAGGCGATCACGAGCTCGGACTCGCGCAGATCGAGTGAGAGCCGGCGGACCACCTGGACGCCGGGGATGACGAGCGTACCGCGCCCGGTGACGATCTTGAACCCCAGCGACTCGCCCGTCTCTTCGTTCGAACGGTGGTGCAGACCCGAGATGATGAGCGCTTCGTTCGGCTCGGCGACGCGCCACATCGCGCGAAACAGCAGGATGGCCAACGCGAAGGCGACGACGACGATAACGCCGATGACGGCCGCCGACATACCGATGGTGGAAGTCACGATTTCCCTCCCGCGCCGAAACGGTCAGGCTTCGGCGACGATTACCGTCCGCGGCGGGTAGTACTCGATGACGACCACACGTGTACCGACCGCTATCGTCTTGGGATCGCACGGGTGAGCGTGGAAGTGTTCGCTTCCGCCCCGGATCGCCAGCGTCACCTCGCCGACCCGTCCGGGACCCACCGTCCCCGTCACGCGCCCAATCTTTCCGACGACCTCGTCCGTGATGGCCTCCAGCCTTTCCGCCGCAGACGCCCGACCGTACCCGGCCGGGCTAGGTGAAGTTACGCCGACTCGGGGCCGAACCCCCCGCTCAGCGCGCCGCGATCCGTACGCTTGCGCTCGCTCCGTCACCGTCCACCCGCACCGTCGGCGCGCTCGGCACGGAGGACTGCGGGATCACCTGGAACTCGATCACCTTCACGCCCGAATCCGGCAGCGCCACCATCGTCCGGAACGGCGCGCACTGGCGGTCGCTGCAGAACGACGCCACCCAGCGCTTCGGCAGACCGCTCGCGGCGAGCGCGACCGTCTTGCCCGGCGTTCCGGCGACGACCAGGCGGTACTTGTAGGTGCTGGAGATCGAACCCGGCAGATCGGGACCGGTCCACGGCGCGAGCGACAGCGCGGTTTTGCCTTGCGGATGCGCGGCGTCGAGCGCGACCGTCGCTTCCTGCGCTTCTTCGAGATACATCGCGTAGCGCGAATCGGTCTTCGGCAGCTTCGCGGTCCACGCCGCGGTTTGCGCGAACGCGCCGCGCGCCCTCGCCGTGTCGCCGGCTTTCACGAACATGCGGCCTTCGTAGAGATACGCCCACGCGAGCTTGCGGATCGCCTTCGCGTTGCCCGGCTTCGCGTTCACCGCGGCGCGCGCCGTGCCGATCGCTTGCGCGAACGCGACCGTTGCGTCGTTGAAGCGCTTCGCGTCGCCGGCGCTCACGCCGAGCGACACGAAGTTGTCGACGCTCGGTTCGACCTTTACGATCGTCGTGTACACGTCGGTCGCGCGCGCGTCGTCGCCGGTCGCGTGCAGCGCGGTCGCGTAGCCGCCGAGCAGGTCCACGTCGTGCGGCGCGACGGCGAGCCCGCGCTCGTACGCGGCGAGCGCCTGCGGCCATTCCTCGCGCGCGTACGCCGCGTCGCCTTGCAGGCGCGCGAGCAGCACTTTGCTCTCGTCCGTTTCGGCGACGGGCTCGAGCAGCTTGATCTCGGTGTCGCGCAGCGCGTTCTCTTCAGCTTGGGTGCGCAGGTAGTCGGTATCGCCCTCGACCGCGTCCGCCGCTTCAATCGCGAGCAGCACCGTCTTCGCGACGCTGCGGATCGTCGCCGCGTCGCCGGAGAACGCGAACTTCGACTGGTCGAGCAGCGCGTCCACTTTCTTCTGCGCGTCGGTCGCGAGGACGCCGTTGCGCCCGGCGCGCGCGTCGGCCACGAAACCAGCGAGAACCTTCGGCGCGATGTTGCCGACATAGCGCGCGCGCAGCACGCCGTCGGGCGAGATGATGTAGGTGGTGGGATACGCGCGGACGTCGTACGTCTTGGAGAACGACTTGTCGGCGTCGATCGCCGTCGTGTACGGCATCGACTTCGCGGCGATGAACGCGCGCACGATCGGCGCCGCTTCGGTTGAATCGACGCCGAGGAACACGACGTCGCCCTTCGCGCCGAGCTTCTTCGCGGCGGCGATAAGGTCGGGCGTTTCCTCGCGGCACGGCGGGCACCACGTCGCCCACTCGTTGAGCACGAGCGTCTTCCCGCGGTAGTCCGCCAGGGAGACGGGCTTGCCGTCGAGCGCGGTGAGGTGGAAATCGGGCGCGGGCGCGCCGACCTGAGGCCCGGTGAGGGCCTGCGGCCCGGCGAGGGCGAGCGCCGTCGCGGCGATGATCGCGTGCAGCATGTTCTCCTTAAACGCGGACGAGGGTACCGACCGTCGCGACCGTTCGCCCGCCGCTCACGGCGGCGATGCGGACATTCGCCGGACCGTTGTGCGCGGTCGTCGGCACCACCTGGAACTCGACGATCTTCACGCCCGCGGCCGGGACGACGACCGTCGTGCGGAACGGCGCGCACACGCGGTCGGTGCAGAACGAGCCGACCCAGCGCGGCGGCAAGCCGGACGTGGCGAGCGTCACCTTGGAACCCGGCGCGCCGGTGAGCACGAGCCGGTACTTCAGCGTGCTCGCGATCGAGCCGGGCAAATCCGGCCCGGTCCACGGCGCGAGCGACAGCGCGGGCGGCGCGCCGGGCGCGACGCCGAGCGCGACGGCGCCTTCCTGCGCCTGCTCGACGTACCATTCGCGGCGCGGGTTCGCCGCCTCGATCCGTTCCGCGGCGGCCCCGGCGCGCACGAACGCGGCGCGCGCTTTGTCGCGGTGGTTCGCGGCCGTTTCCATGCGGCCGTAATAGAGGTTCGTCCATGCGAGCGCGGCCGGCTTCCCGGCGGCAAGCGTTAGCGCTTTGTCGAACGCGCGCTCGGCGCCGGAAATGTCGTGCGTCTTCGCGAGGGCGCGACCGAGCGCGGTGTACGACGCATATGACGGCGCGCGTTCGGCGATCTGCGCGTCGATGGCGGCGACGCGCGCGTCGTCGCCGAGATGCGAGGCCGCATACGCTTGACCGCTGAGCGCGTCGGCATCACCGGGCGCGTGTTTGAGCGCCTCGGCGTACGCGGCGTCGGCGTCGGCCCACTTGCCGAGCGCCGATGCTTCATCGCCGCGCAAGCGCGCGAGCAGCGCGAGCTCGGCATCGCCGGCCGCGACCGGCGCGAACGCCGCGATCGCGGCCGCGCGCAATGTCTGCTGCTCTGCTTCCGTCTTGATGAGATCGTGGTCGCGCGCCGCGTCGTTCATCGCGTCGTCCTGCAAGTCGCCGGCTTTCGCAATCGCATCCGCGGCTTTGAGGACGTTCGCGCGAATGGACGCGGCATCGCCGGTGAACGGATACTGCGCCGGGTGGAGCAGCGCGTCGAGCTGCGATTGGAACGCGCTCACGAGCGGCGCGCTGTCACCGCGCTGCGCCGCGGCGATGTACGCGTGCAGCTGCGTGCGCGGCAGGATGTTGTCCGCGTGGCGCGCGCGCAGCACGCCGTCGGGGCCGATCACGAGCGTGGTGGGGTAATTCCGGATGTCGTACGCTTTCGCAAAGTCGCTCGTGCTCGTAGTGACGGCCTGCGGATACGGAATGCCCTTCGCGGCAACGAACGCGCGCACGACGTTCGCGCTCTCGGTGGTGTCGACGCCGAGGAACGCCACGCCATGCGGCGCGCTGCTCTTCGCCTCCGCGATCAAGTCGGGCGTCTCGAGCCGGCACGGCGGACACCACGATCCCCACACGTTGATCACGAGCGTCTTGCCGCGGAAATCCACGAGCCGCACGGTCTTGCCGCCGGTCGTCGTCAGCGTGAAAGGCGGAGCGGGCCGGCCCACGACGGGCCCGGCGACCTGAGCCGCCGCGCCGTGCGGCCAGAGCCCGAGGCCCACTGCGGAGACCACCAGCCACGATGCGAGTCGCTTCATCTTTCCTAGGGACGCCGGCCCCGAAAGCCGGGTTGCGGCCCCGTTGTCAAAACCCAAGCGCTTTGGTATCGTAGCGATGCCGACGGTGCTTCGATATGGCTCGATGCGGTTCCAGATCTACGCCGGAAACGAGCACGAGCCGCCCCATGTCCATGTCCTCTTGCCGCACGGTGAGGTCGTCGTGATCCTCGAGGAGCAAAGCCAGGCTGCCACGGTTCGCAAAGCGACGCGCAACATACGCTCCGCTGACATCCCTCGCATTTTAGCTGTCGTGACAGAGCACTTTGAGACGCTCTTGGACGTATGGAGCTTGTATCACCGATGAAAGCCAGAGCGATCATCCCGACCGTGGCGGAGCTCGAAGCGGCGCGGCGCCTATGGGAAGACGAAGACCGCGTTGAGCCGCGTGCCGAGCGAATCCAATACGACCGGCGCCAAAAGCGGCTGGTGATCCATCTCCGCCGGGGCGCCGTTGTCGCCGTGCCGGTCGCGTTGATCGAAGAGCTCAACGGGGCAACACCACGGCAATTCGCCGGCCTTCACGCTTCACGGTACGGTGATGCGGTCGTGTCCGACGAGTTGGACATGCACATCAGTCTGAAGGGTTTGCTTCGCGAGCTCGTCGGGCTTACCGGGGCTGCGTCGGTGATGGGGC
>JAXDMB010000227.1:0-3288 GCA_034666325.1 Vulcanimicrobiota bacterium | reverse complement strand
GGCCGCGCGCACCGCCGCCACGATGACGTCCGCGCTGCCTTCGGCGCCGAAGCGCGAGCTGTCGAGCACGAGATCGTAGTTGCGCGGATCGCCCCAGGTCACGCGGTAGCCTTCGCGCGCGTACGTGCGGCGCGCCTCGTCGATGCGCGCGGTCTCCGCGCGCGCCTCCGCCTCGTCCACGCCGAGCGACTCCGCGACGTGCGGGATGCGCCACGCGAGCGGCGCATGAACGAACACGCGCACGACGTCCGGACGCGCCCCGAGGATCGCGCTCGCCATCCGGCCGACGATCACGACGTCGCCCGCGGCGGCTTCATCGCGGACGGCCTGTTCGATCGCGCGGCGCGTCTCCGCCGGAAACTGGTCTTCAGCCGGCGGCTGCGCGGCTTCGGGAACGCCGCCGCCGAGCTGCTCGAGCACGCGCGCGCCGAAACCGCGCGGCCGTTCGGAGACGGTCTGCACGACGTCCGCCGACGTCCCGAGATGCCATGCCGCGACCACCGGAAGCTGCTCGTCGACGAGCCGGTACCCGAGCTGCTGCGCGACGCGCCGCGACACCTCGAGCGCGCCCGCGCCGTACACGCGCGAGATCGTCACGATCACGCGAAATATCCGTCGTCGAGCAGCGGTATCCGCACGCCGCGCGCCGGCGCCGTGAACGCGAACACCGCGCCCCACAGCGGGTCCGCATTGAGCTCCGCGGTGCCGAACTGCTTGGCGGCGCTCGTGACGTACGCGGTGCGCAGATCGTCGCCGCCGAACGCGATCATCGTGACGTTCGGCACCGGAAGACGAACCTCGCGCTCCACGCGACCGTCCGGCGTGAAGCGCACCACCTTGCCCGCGCCGTACACCGCGCTCCAATAGCAGCCGTCCGTGTCGGTCGCCGCGCCGTCGGGCCCGCCGTTCACCGCCTCGACGCGCGCGAACGCGCGCCGTTCGCCGAGCACGCCGTTCTCCGCGTCGAGAACGTCGTACGCCCACACGTCCCATGCCGCCGTGTCCGCGTGATACATCGTGCGCCCGTCCGGGCTCCACGCGAGCCCGTTCGAGATGCGCACGGGCGCGGTCTTCGCGATTTGCTCGCCGCCGGGTGCGATGCGGTGCAGCGGCCCGGTCTTCGGGCCTTCGCCGCGCCGGTCGAGCGGCATGTACGCCGGACCGATCCAGAACTTCCCAGCAGGATCCGTCTTTCCGTCGTTCCAGAACATGCGGCGCGCGTCGAACGGCGCGGGCGCGAACGGTTCGAGCGCCGCGGTCCGCCGGTCGAACCGGAACAGTCCCGTGCGCAGCGCGACGAGCGTGCGGTCGCCCGAACCGAGCGCGAACGAGCCCGTCGCCGCGGGCATCGCCCACGACTCGTTCGTTCCCGTGCGCGGGTCGTGACGGTGCAGCAGTTGCCCGAACGTATCGCACCAGTACAGCACGCCTTCGGCGGCGGACCACACCGGGCACTCGCCGTTCTGCGCGCGCGCGCGCACGATGGCGTCCACATCGCCGTTCGTCACCGTGAGGTCACACCTTCAGCTCGATGCCGAACTCGATGATACGGTCCGGCGGGATACCGAGCGAGTCGGTGAGCGGCATCGCGTTGCGCATCATGAAGCCGAGCAGCCACCGGCGCCACATCGGGAACGCGCGCGAACCGCTGACGGGCACGATACGCGGCCGCGCGAGGAAATAGTCCGCGTCCTCGAGCTCGATCTCCGGCGGAACGTGCGGGCGGCAGTGCGAGAGTATGTCGTTGACGTCGGGAGTCTCCATGAAGCCGTAGTAGGCGGTGACCCGCGTGAGACGCGGGACGATCTGCTCGATCGTCACGCGGTTCGGCGGATCCACGTACGGGCGCCGCGTCACCACGATCGTGAGCAGCACGACCTCTTCTTGCAGCATCCGCGTGCGCAGCCAGTGGTGGCGCAGGATGAACGGAATGCCGTCCGGATGCGGCGTGAGGAAGATCGCGGTGCTGTCTTCCTTGCTCGCCGGCTTTCCGTCGACCTCGCGCACGAACTCCTCGACCGGCGTCGACAGCGCCGCCAGCGCGGTCGCGAGCCGGCGCCGTCCGGACACCCAGGTGGTGAAGAGCGTGTACACGATCACCGCGATGCCGACCGGGATGTATCCGCCCTCGAAGAACTTCGGCACGTTGCCGATCAGGAACGCGCAGTCGACCACCAGGAACAGCGCGACGAGCGGCACGATCTTCGGCAGCGTCCAGCCGAAGCGCTCGCGCAGCACCCAGCCGATCACCAGCGAATCGGCCAGCATCGTCACCGTTACGGCGAGCCCGTACGCAGCGCCGAGCCGGTCCGAGCTGCGGAACACCAGCACCAGCGCGAGGCACGCGATCGCGAGCGTTACGTTCACGAACGGCATGTAGATCTGGCCTTCCATCGTGCGCGACGTGTGCACGACCTTGAGCCGCGGAAGATAGCCGAGCTGCACCGCCTGCTGCGTGAGCGAGAACGCGCCGGTGATCAGCGCCTGCGACGCGATCACGGTCGCCGCGGTCGCGAGCACCACCATCGGCATCAGCAGCCAGCCCGGATACAGCGAGTAGAACGGGTTGGCGAGCGCGTTCGGATCGCTCAGCGTGAGCGCGCCTTGGCCGTAGTAGTTGAGCAGCAGCGCCGGCAGCACGACCGCGTACCACGCCATGCGGATCGCCGTGCGCCCGAAGTGCGCGAGGTCGGCGAACATCGCCTCGACTCCCGTGACGCACAGCACCACCGCGCCCAGCACCAGGATCGCGCCGAATCCGTTGTGCGTCATGAATCCGAGCGCATACAGCGGGTTGAGCGCGACGAGCACGTGCGGCTGCTGCGCAAGTGCGACGATGCCGCCGACGCCCATCGCGGCGAACCACAGGATCATCACCGGCCCGAACACCGAGCCGATGCGGCCGGCGCCGCGCGACTGCACGAGAAACAATCCGATCAAGATCGCGACGGTGACCGGCACGATGAACGGATGCGCGGCCGGCGTTCCGACGCCGATTCCCTCCACCGCGGAAAGCACCGAGATCGCCGGGGTGATCACGCCGTCGCCGAACACCATCCCCGCTGCGAACAGCAGCAAGTACGTCACGACCGTCAAGCGTGCGGGGATGCCGACGCGGCTGGTGGGACGCAGCTGCGCGAGGAGCGCGAGCGTTCCGCCTTCGCCTTCGTTGTCGGCGCGCAGCACGATCGTCGCGTATTTGACGCACACGACGAGGATCAGCGCCCAGGTGATCAGCGACAGGATGCCCAGCACGTGCTCGGGCACCGGCGTGAAGCCGCGCCCGGT
>JAXDMB010000226.1:0-6384 GCA_034666325.1 Vulcanimicrobiota bacterium | reverse complement strand
CTCTTCCGTCATCGCGAAGCCGAGATAGCCGTCGTAGTGCCCGTGGAATTGCACGCTCGCGAGCGCGATGACACCGGCCAGCGCGATGAAGGCCGTCCCCGCGCCGAGCATGCGGAGCAGCACGGCGAACAGCACCAGGTCGGCGGCAAGCGCAGCGACTTGAAGGCACTTGTACGCGAGCAGGTTCGGCACGAAATGGAAGATGCCGTATGCGATGAAGCTCGCGCCCGGAACGAACCGTGCCGTCTCGTGGAAGAAGCTCAGCGTCGTGGTCCACGCGAACTCGGCGAAACTTCGTTTCGACGTCTCGAGGAGGCCGTTCACGGACGAGTTGAACTGGTCGTCGCCGAGAAAGCCGGTCGATGCGATCGGCAGCAGGACGAATACGGCCGCGACGGCGAGCAGCGTGACGATCGCGACGTCGCGCGATGAAACCGTGCGGGTCACGGCTGCATCTCGCCGCGCGCGATGCGGCGGTGGTACAGCGTCTCCTCGTCGCTCGCGATCTCGGCTTTGACGATCGCGCGGTTCTCCACGCGCTTCACCGCGAGCACCTTGAAGTTCGCTTCGCGCAGCATCGCCTTCACGCAGCTCGTGTTCGGCGCCCAGAAGTTCGTCGGGTCGGCGTTGAGCGACATTCCCGGGAGGAACGCCATCAGCGGCGTCGCGGGCAGCCGCGAGTCGACAGCGGCCAGCGGCACCGTGGTGCCATCGGCGAGAAAGATTTGGTCGTCGCACACGTACGTCTCGATGAAGGCCTGGTCGGTGCAAAGGTCGTGCAGGATGTCCAGCGCGCCGAGCGGATCGCGCAGATGGTACAACAGCCCCAGCATGAAGACGATGTCGAACTTCCCGAACCGTTCGGGCGTGCAGTTGTAGATGTTCTCCTGGACGTACGTGACGCGCGATTGGAGGATCTCAGCCGCGAGCGCGAACCCGGTCGCCGCAGCCGGAACGTAATCGACCGCAAGCACTTCGGCGCCGCGTTTCTCGGCTTCGAAGGCGAAGTAGCCGTCGCGCGTTCCGATGTCGAGCACCCGCTTGCCGCGCAGCGAGAAGGGCAGGTCGAGCATCTCGAGCACGCTGTCCGAGTCGTTCGTGCCGGGCGTCACGACGCCGGGCGCGAGCTCGATGCGATGGTACCAGTTCGTATACGCTGCAATGGCGTCCAGGGCGGGCTTGCGGCTCGACGGAAGTCCCACGATCCTCCTCAACGGTAGACCGCACGGCGTTCTCGCCCCCACGTATGCGCACCCGTCGCCGGGCTTCGGAGAGGATGCTTGCGGGTACCCTGGAATGAGGCCCGGTCGTGTCCACCGGAACGTCCGCCGCCGCATTTACGATCGTCGCGCGAAATTACGCGGCGCATGCCCGCACCCTCATGGCATCCTTCGCGGCGGTCGATCCGTCGGTGGACCGTTACGTGTTCGTCGTGGACGCGCTCGAGCCCATCGACATGGACGATGCTCACGTTCTGCTGTCGCCGGACGTCTTCGACGTCGAGACCTATGCGGGTCTGGCGTACTCGTTCGACGTTACCGAGCTCTCGACGTGCGTGAAGCCGTTCGTGCTCAGACACCTCCTCGCGCGCGGATACGACCGCGCGTTCTATTTCGATCCCGACATCGAGATCTTCGCTCCGATCGACGCCGTGCGCGATCCGCTGGACCACGCGGACGTCGTGCTCACGCCGCACACCACGGAACCGTTTCCGCTCGACGGCAACATCCCCGACGAGATCACGCTGCTGCAGGCGGGCGCGTACAACCTCGGCTTCATCGGCGTCGCGAACCGGCCGCCCGCGCGGCGCTTTCTGGAGTGGTGGGGCGCGCGGCTGGAGCGTTATTGCGTGAGCGCCGTCGAATCCGGCCTGTTCACCGATCAGAAGTGGATCGATCTCGTTCCCGGTATGGTCGAGCGAGTCGCGATCGTCCGCCATCGCGGCTGCAACGTCGCGTACTGGAACTTGCACGCGCGCAAAGTCGACCCGAAGCAGCCCGAACGCCTCGCGTCCGGCGAGCCGATCGTGTTCTACCACTACAGCGGCTTCGATGCGCGGCGTCCCCGTGTTTTGTCCAAGCACCAGACGCGGATCGATCTGGAGCGCGAGCCCGGTCTCGCGTTTCTGCTCGAGCGCTACGCCGACCGCATCATCGCGAACGGATTCGACGAGGCGTCCAAGACGCCGTACGGCTACGCGCAGTTCAACAACGGCGTTCCCGCGGACACGTTCAGCCGCTCCGTGCTGCGCGAAGCGCGCCTGCAGGGACATCGCTTTCCCGATCCCGGCGACGTGTTCGCGCAGCCGTCGGCGTGGCGCTATCTCAACGAGCGCGCCGATCTCGACACGAGCGGCGCGGACCAGCCGCTGACGCGCTATCTGTACGAGGTGTGGCGCAAGCGCCCGGATCTCGGCGCCGTGTTTCCGCGCGTGCTCGGCGCCGACCGCTATCGCTATCTCAGCTGGTTGCGCGACGATCCGACGACGGGCATCCCCCGCGCGTACCTCGCCGAGGCCGGCCTGCGCCCCAAGCGCGGCACGGCGCGCGACATCTCCGGCGTCAACGTCGCGGGCTACTTTCGCACCGAGTCGGGCGTCGGCGAAGCGGGCCGCGCGCACGTCATCGCGCTCACGACCGCCGGCATCCCGACGCGGCTGGTCGACTTCTCGGCGCACGCGCCGAGCCGCGGCGAGGACGTCAGCGTCGCCGGGGGCGGCGCGCGCGGCGACAACGGCATCAATCTCGTCTGCGTCAACGCGGACCAAGTGGCGAAGTTCGTTGCCGAGACGGGGCCCGCGTTTTTCGCGGGGCGCTACAACATCGGCTCATGGTGGTGGGAGCTCCCGGAGTTTCCCGAGATCTGGGCGGGCGCGTTCCGCCATTTCGACGAGATCTGGGCGGGCACGCAGTTCATCGCGTCCGCGATCGCGATGAAGTCGCCGATCCCGGTGGTGCTCGTGCCGCCCGTCGTGTCGATCGGAAGCGTGCGCGGCGGGCGCAAGAGCGACTTCGGCATCGCTGACGACGAGACGATGTTCTTGTTCGTGTTCGATTTCCTGAGCGTTTTCGCGCGCAAGAACCCGCTCGGCGTAGTCGAAGCGTTCCGCCGCGCGTTTCCCGGCGGCACCGAGCGCGTGCGGCTGGTGATAAAGACGATCAACGGCGAGTACGACCCGGCGAACCGCGCGCGCCTCGCGAAGGCGGCCGGCGCGGACGCCCGCATCGGCGTGATCGACGAATACTTTTCGCGTGGGCGCAAGAACGAGCTCTTGGGCGCATGCGACGCCTATATCTCGCTGCACCGCTCCGAGGGCTTCGGCTACACGCTCGCCGAGGCGATGGCGCTCGGCAAGCCGGTGATCGGGACGGCGTGGTCGGGCCCCGCTGACTTCATGACGACGTCGAACAGCTTTCCCGTGCGGTACGACATCGTCGAGCTCACCGACGATCACGGGCCCTACAGCGCCGGCCAGCGCTGGGCGGAACCCGATGTGGACGACGCCGCGCGCGCGATGCGCACGGTTTTCACGAATCCCGCGGAGGCGGCGTCGTACGGCGAGCGCGCGCGCTCGGACATCGTTTCACGCTATTCGGCCGCTGCCGTCGCCAAGATCGCGGGCGACCGCATCGCGCGCATCGACGAGCGGCTGCGCACGCTGGTGAGCGCGTGAACGGCGGGCGCAGCGGTCCGCAGCTCGAGCCCTCCAAGGCGCGCAACGGCGCGCCGCGCGCGGAAGTGGCGGTAATGGATCCACCGGGCGGACATCACGAGGCCGCTCCGGGTCCCGCGCCGGTCGCGCTGCCGCGCGTAGAATCCCGCTTCGGTCCGCTGGGCGCGTTTTTCAAGCGCCTCGTCCAGCGGCTGCTGCGCTTCTACACGCTGCGCCAGGAGGCGACGAACGCGGAGCTCGCCGCGCGGATCAGCGCGCTCGAGACCACGCGTCCCGACGTCGGGGCGATGCGCCGCGACCTACTGGAGGTCGCGCTCGACTTCGGGGCGATCGCCGACCGGCTGCGCGTGCTGGAGAACGTGCGCCGCGTCGTCGAGCGCTCGGGCCCGTTTCGCGACGAGGTGCGGAGCCATCGACGCGAGCTCGCCGAGATGCGCGCGCAGGTCGGCGCGCTGTCCGCGCGCCTCACGCTGCTTGCGCGCGAGACCGCGCCCGCGCTCGCGGTCCGCCGCGACATCGATGCGGTGCGCGCGGACATCGATCGCCTCGAAGAGGTTGCGCGCGAAGCGCACGAGCAGGCCGCGACGGGGCTCGAACGCGCCGCCGAGCGGCTCGACGAGCTGACGGCGGGCGCGGAGAGCACTGAAGCGCGTCTGGCGGCAAGGGCGGAGCGCACTGAAGTCCGTTTGGCGGCGAGAGCGGAGCACGCTGAGGCGCGCATCGCGGACGCTCGCCACGACATCGAAGAGGTCCGCTCGTCCGCCGCGCGCGATCTCGCGCAGCGTTCGGTCGAGCTGCGCGCGGTCGTCGAAGAGGTGGAGCGGCGGCTCACCGACACGGTCGACCGTCTCACCAGCCTGGTGGAGACGCGCAGCCGCACGACCGCCGGCATCGCGGACGTGCTGCGGCTCGACGTCGCGGCTTCGCAGGAAGCGCTTCGCGGCGACCTTGAGGAGCGCATCGACCGCGCGCAGCGCGCGGCGTCGACGCTGCGCACGGCGTTCGACGCGTTCGCTCGCGAGGCGACCGCCGACCGCGACGCCGTCCGCTCCGCCGGCGAACGCCTCACCGCCGCGCAACAGCGCGTTGACGAGCTGGGCGCCTCCGTCGCCGACGTGCCGGCGCGGCACGACGCGCTGCGCGACCGCATCAGCGGGCTCGCCGACCGCGTCGACCGCATGGACGATTTGCAGCGCCGCGTCTCCGACATCGCGGGCGCGCTCAACGAAGTCCGCAAGGCCACGCTCGAGCTGCGCGGTTCGTTCGAGGCCGTGGGGTCGGACGCCGTTCAGTCCCGCCTCGAGACGCTTGCGGTGGACGTCGAGCGGCTGCGCGAACGGCTCGTGGTGACACCGTACATGAGCGCACCGCTCGACGCGTGGCCGGAGCAGCGCTTGTCGACCGCCGACGACTTCGACTACGTCGGTTTCGAAGACGTGTTCCGCGGGTCTGAAGGGTTCATCCGCGAACGCCTCCGCGCGTATCTTCCGCTGCTCGAGGGCCGCGCGCCGGTGATCGAGCTCGGCTCGGGCCGCGGGGAATTCCTCGAGCTCATGCGCGAGAGCGGCATCGAAGCGGTGGGCGTCGACCTCAACGCCGAAGCGGTCGCGCGCTGCCGCGCCAAGGGCCTCGAGAACGTCGTCATCGCCGACGCCAACGCTTACTTGGCGGGCGCCGAAGAAGGCAGCGCGGGCGCAATCTTCTCAGCGCAGTTCGCGGAGCATCTCCCGTTCACCGAGTTGCTGCGCTGCTTGGAGCTCGCGCGCACGCGGCTGGCGCCCGGCGGCACGTTCGTCGCGGAAACGGTGAACCCGAACTCGATCGAAGCGTGGAAGACGTTCTACGTCGACCCCACGCACGTCAAGCCGATCTTTCCCGAGGTGTTCGTGTTCCTCTGCCGCTCTTTGGGATTCACCGGCGTGCGCCTGTTCTACCCGAACGGCGGCGGTTTCGACGAAGCCGCGCCGACCGAGCACCACGAGTACGCGGTCGTGGCGACGGCGCCTATTCCGGGCGAATCACGAACGGCTCAGCCTCCGTCTCCGGCGAGCGACCCTCGCCGTCCCCGCAAAGAGCGATGACGCTGACGGTGTGGTCGCCCGGACCGAACACGGCGGCGTCGATCCGTATCTCGTAGCCCACGTTGCGCAGTTGCGGCCGGCGCAGCGCGGCCGCGACATCGGCGCGCTCCGAACCGTAGCGCGCGCGAACGAGATGCACGCCGTCCACCACCGCGTAGACCGCGGCGGACGGCTGCACGTTCGCGAGATCGGCGGCCCAGCCCGAGATGACGATGCTCGACGACGCGCCGAACGCCGCTATGCCGTGCACGGTGTCCGGCGGCTCGGTGTCGTCGGCGAAGCGGTCGACGTGGACGCGCACCCCCTGCACGACGGGCGTCGCGATCTGCGTGCGCAGCGCGCTGCGCGCGATCGTGATGCCGCGCTCCGGCCCGACGCGGTACGTCATCGCGTCGACGATTTGCACCGCGGCGAACGTGCGCGGTCCCTCGGCGATCGCGCCGGACGGGACCACGGCCTGAAAGCCGCAGTTCGCGGCCGCGGGACCGTGGAGCGCGGCGACGTCGGGCCGCGCGAAGCCCGTCGTCGCGACGGCCGCGAACGCGCCGTCGACCGTGATGACGATCTCCGGCGGAGCCTCGCTCGGCGCGCGGTCGTACAGCCACCCCGAGACGTACACCGGCGCGCCGC
>JAXDMB010000225.1:0-3321 GCA_034666325.1 Vulcanimicrobiota bacterium | reverse complement strand
CCCGAGATGCCGAAGTTTGCGACGCTGCCGAGCGGCGCGATCTCGCGGTTCCAGACGTCGGGCGCCCGGCTCGCGAAGAACTCCGTGATGGAGTCGCCCACGAACAGCACGTCGATGTTGCCTAGCCGTGCGCGCGCGACGAACGCGTCATGCTGCACGAGCCACGCGTCTTTCGACCACGGCCGCGGCGCCGCGATCCACGGTCCGGCCGGCGGCGTCGCCGAGTGCTTCGGATACGGTGACGGACTGACGACCGCCGGCGGAGCGGGCGGTAGCGCCTGCACTAGCGCGCGGGTGCGAGCGCGTCGGCTCCGACGATCGCTTCGATCTCGCCGATCTCCTTGGGCGTTCCCTCGCTCAAGACGTCCGGTCCGTTCGGCCCGACGAGCACGTCGTCTTCGATGCGCACGCCGATGCCTTTCCAGTGCTCGTCCACCTCGGCGTCGCGCTGCACGTACAGACCCGGCTCGACCGTCACCACCATGCCGGGTTCGAGCGGGCGATGCGTCGTGCCGTCCGCGAGCCGGTATGCGCCGACGTCGTGCACGTCCAAACCGATCCAATGCCCGGTGCCGTGCATGTAGAACGGTTTGTACGTCTCGTTCTCGATCGCTTCGTCCACCGAGCCCGTGAGCAATCCGACGTCGATCAAGCCCGCGGTGAGCACGCGCAGCGCCGCTTCGTGCGCCGTCTTCACGTGCGCGCCGGGACGCACGTGTGCGATCGCGGCTTTTTGCGACTCCAGGACGATCTCGTAGATCGCACGCTGCTCGGGCGTGAAGCGGCCGCTGACCGGCCACGTGCGCGTGACGTCCGATGCGTACAGATCGAGCTCCGCGGCGGAATCGACGAGCACGAGGTCGCCGGCGCGCAACTGCTCGCGGTTGGTGTTGTAGTGCAGGATCGTCGCGTTGTCGCCGCCCGCCACGATCGAGGAGTACGCGGTGTCCTGCGCGCCGTTGACGCGGTACGCGTGCTCGATGATCGCTTCGAGCTCGTACTCGTACAGGCCCGGGCGCGTCGCGCGCATTCCCGCGGTATGGCCAAGCCGCGTGATCTGCGCCGCTCGCCGCATCAGCTCGATCTCGCCCGCGTCCTTGATCAGCCGCATCTCGTGCAGGACCGTGGACGGTTCGACGAACGCGTGCGGTGCGAAGCCGGCGCGCCGGGTCTTCGTGCGCGCAGCGCCGAGCGCCGTGAAGAACGTGCGGTCGAGCTTCTCGTCGTCGCCGAGGTGCACGAACGCGCGGTGCGCGCCCGCCAGCGCGTCCGGCAGACGCTGCGCCAGTTCTTCGATGGGATACGCCGCGTCGACGCCGAGCGCGTCGCGCGCCGCTTCGACGCCGAGCCGCTTGCCGTTCCAGATCTCCAGCGTGCGGTCGCGCGGGCGCAGGAACAACGTGACGCGCTCGTTCTCGCGGTGCGGCGCGAGAACGAGCACCGCCTCGGGCTCGGTGAACCCGGTGAGGTAATAGAAGTCGGAGCTCTGGCGGTAGTCGTACTCGGTGTCGTTGTTGCGCAGCGCGTGCGTCGCGGCCGGGACGATCATCACGCCGTCGCCGAGCCGTTCGAGCACCGCCGCGCGCCTGTCGGAGAACGCGCTCATTCCCGCATCGCTTCCGGCACGAGGGAGGCCGCCCTTCCAGGCGGCCTCCGCATCGTTTCGTTCGGGAATCCGAGTCGCGTCAGGGTCGCGGGCTCGGGCTCCGGCTCGCCATCGGTCCCGGGCTGCTGTTCGAGCTGGACGCCGGATTGTTGGGCACCTGGCCGCCCGCGCCGGGCGCTCCCGTGTTGCCCTGATTTCCCGACGCGCCGCTCATGCTGCCGCTGCTCGTTGGATTGGGTGAGCTCATGCTACCCGGCGCGGCGTTCGTGCCGCCGGGGATACCGACGCCGGGCGTCGCGCCCGGCATTGCCGACCGCATCGGACCGGGGCTCATGCTGCCGGAACCCGTGCTGCCGGAACCCATGGTTCCGGACGTGGACGCCGGACGCGGAGCCATCGTCATCGCGGGGCTCATCGCGCCGCCGGACGATCCGGTTCCCGTCGAACCGGGGCTCATCGAGCCGCCCATCGCGCCGCCGCTCTTCGTCGTGGCGCCCATCTTGCCGCCGGCCTTCATCGCGGTCGCCCGGCAGGCGTATTTTCCGCTGCCCTTGCCGTACTGCGGCGCGCCCTTCGCGTAGTACGTCTTCGTCGATGCCATCCACCACACGACCGGACCGGTCGAGCCGGTACACTTCGGCATCATCATACTGCTCTTCGTCATGGAGCCGCCCGTCGCCGGCATACCGACCGCCACCGATGCGGAAGCCGCCGCGAGAGCCAACACGGCAATGCCGCCCAACACTTTGCGCATGCGCTTTCTCTTTCAATCGGCCGCTCGGCCACGACATGGCGCCGCGGTCCTCAGACCGTTCCAAGGATTGATTTCCCCGCGCCGTACCGCGCGCTAAGCGTGGAGCGCCCGCTCGCCTACCGCAAATTCGAGCTCGCGCGGTCGACCGCATCGCGTGCGCGTTCGACCGCCGCGGCGAGCGCGGACGCATCGCCGCTCGCGTACGCTTTCGCCACGTCCGGGAACGCGACGCTCGCATAGCCCTCGACGCCGTACGCGAGCAAGTCGATCGCCTGCGCGGCGGCGAGCTCGCGGTCCGTGCCGGGTCCCGCGCCGCGCGCGATCCCGTCGTCCGCGGCGCGCGCGGCGGTCGCGAACGCGTCGATCGCGGCGCGCAGCGCGGTGAGGTCGAGCGAACGCCCGTCGTGCTGCGCGCGCGTCTGCACTTGCAGCACGCCTGCGTTGAGCGCGGGAACGTACGACGCGAACGCGTACGGCACGGCGTCCGCATCGGCGAGGCGCATCGCGACGACGCCGTAGAGCTGCGCCGTGACGCGGTGCAGCACGAAACCCGGATCGCTCCACACCGTCGCGTAGCGCAGCGTGTCGTAGCTGGAATGATACGGCCCGAACGGGCCGCTGAAACCCATCTCCGCGACCGGCGTGCCGAACGCGAACAGGAACGACTCGTGATCGCTGCCGCCGCCGATGGTGCGGATCTCGGTGCCGCCGCGCTGCGCGCTCCAGCGGTCGCGCACCGTCGAGCGCTGGCGCGCGGGATCGGGAACCGCGCGGCTCGCTTCGACGATCGCCGGCCCGAGCGCGCCGACCGCCGACGCGCGAAACGCCGCGCCGGTGATGTTCTGGTCGGCGTTCAGATACGCGACACAACCGCTGCGCAGCTCGTCCGCGTGCGCTTTCGCGAACGCCGCCGAACCGCGCAGCCCGATCTCCTCGCCGTCCCACAGCGCGACGACGATCG
>JAXDMB010000224.1:0-8465 GCA_034666325.1 Vulcanimicrobiota bacterium | reverse complement strand
ACGTTGTTCGCGCCGAGCGGCGTGAGCGCGACGGGATTCGGCCCGGCGTTCAGCGCGATTCCGTAATACGTGTAGCGCGTGACGCCCGTCTTCGTGTCCACGGTGCGCTTGCCGATGCGCGTGAACGGGATCACCGCGTCGCCGACCTTCAACTCGACGCCCGCGCCCTTCACCGTCTCGACCTCGATGCTCGCGGCCGTCGATGCCGCGACGTCGCCGTCGGCGGGCGCGACCAGCGAAGCGCTGAGCGCATCCGTCGCGGAGAACGTCAGGTGCGTGAGATCGCCGCCCTCGGGCGCCTTCGGCTGCGCGGTGTCCGGTGCGACCGCGGATGCCGCGACCGCTTGCGCGGACGCTTCGGCCTGCGGTTGCGCGATCGCCGGCGGCGACGCCAGAGCCGACGCCGTGGTTTCGTCCGCAAGCGCGCCCGGGATCTCGCCCGCCGGGTTCACGTCCACCGTCGACAGGATCATTCCCATCACGACGAACGCGACGCCGGTGCGCCGGATGCGGTCGCGCGTCATCATGCGGCGGGTTCCACCGCGAAGTTGACGTCGTGCATCAAGCCCGCGTCGTAGAGGCCGTGCAGCAGGCGCTGCAAACTGCGCGGGCTGTCGTAGCGGCGGTCGTCGTACGCGCGCACGCCGGACGGCAGCGTCGTCGTGTCGACGCGCAGCACGTGCTGGCCCGGGTGCACCGACGGGAACGTGAAGCGCCCGTACTGGTCGGTGGTCACCGACGAGCCGTCCTCGAGATAGATGCGCACGCCGGCGACGCCGCGGTCGCCTTCGCGAAAGCGCCCGGTTTTCGCGGCGTCCACGAACACGCGCCCGGTGATCACGATGCGGTTGCCGAGCGCGCCCGCGAGGACGCGCGTGTCGGCGCTCGCCGCGGCGTGCAGCCGCGCGCCGGTGCCCGACGCCGCGTCGACGTCCACGACGTTGATGAGCGTCGCGCCGTCGGAAGCGTACGGCATCACGACGCACGCGTACGTGATCGTGTGCTGCGTGTCGAGCGCGGCAAACGTCCAGGTGAGAATGCGCCCGTTGCGCTGCGGTTCGACGGGAACGCCGTCGACCCGCGCGGTTCCCGGCGCGTACACGACGCCGGACGGCAGCGTGTCGACCACGCGCGTCGCGCCGAACTGCGTGCCCTGGCTGCCGACTTGCAGCGTGTAGACGAGACGGTCGCCGCCGGAAGCGACATCCCGGTCGACGGTCTTCGAGACCGCGAGCGGGTGGGGAGCGAACATCGGCATATTCCCGAGCAATCCGAATACCTCTGAAAGCGAAACAGCGTTCGCGGTGAGCGTGAAGCCGCCCGGAGTCGCGAGCATCTGGTCGTCGAGCTCTTTGAGCGTGGCGTTGTAGAGCAGACCGCTGGGATCGGGGCTGATCGACACCGCGATGCGGCGGCCGCGGTATCCCGGCGCGGCGATGTCGAGCTCGTACTGCGCGGATTGCGCCGCCGTTCCGAGCTGCGTGGCGTTGAACACGAAACTGTACGCGCCGTCCGCGCCCGTCGTGAACGGGTTGCGGTTCGCGGTGTTCGGCGCGAGGCCGCCGGGCGGCACGCCGATCAGCACGTCTTGCGGCATGCGCGCGGCCGCATCTTGCGACGAGCCGAGCTGCGGCAGCGCGACGACCGCTTTGGTGCCGAAGTCGCGCAGCGTCATCACGGCGCCGTTGACCGGCGAGCTGCCGCCGGCGTAGCCGTCGTACACCACGTTGCCCAAACCGACGAGCACGCTGGCGGGCGTCGTGGTGACCGGTGCGATGCCGTCCGCGGAGAGCGAGGCGACGTTGACGTACGACGTGCCGGCGGTCGATCCGCTCCGCACGGTGGCGTCGAACGTCAGCGTGTCGACGGCGCCGACAGCGAGCGTGCCGACGTGCACGGTGAGCTTCTGGCCGGCGAGCGTCGCCGACGCGGCAGCGTTCACGCCGTTGAGCGCGACGGTGCGCGGCAGCGGCACGATTCCCGGCGGGACGTCGTCCGTGACGATCACGTTGGTGGCCGGCGATCCGCCATAGTTCTTGAACACGATCGAGTACGTGACGACCTCGCCGGGATTTGCGGGATGCGTGCGCTTTTCGTTCACGAGCTTGTTGACCGACGTCGCGGGGCCGCTCGGTCCCGCGATCGACGCCCCGGGTTGCGCGACGGCCCATTCCTTGGCGCTGTCGGTGACGAGACCGTTCGCGACCGCGGCGTTGGTGGAACGCGCCGTCAGCGCGATCCCGAACACGGCGCCGACGGCCGCGCCGCTCGTCGCGATGACGGCTTGGACCTTGACCGACTCACCGGGCTGGAGCGACGGCGACACCGTGGTGCCGAGCGTCACCGGCAGCGTGCCCGACGCGGTGAGAAACGCGACGGACGTGACCGTTCCGGCGCCGGTGGTGAGCGACTGAACCGTGAACGCGTCGGCAACGTTGCCGGCGTTCGTGATGGTGAACGTGCGCACGATCGGCGTTCCGGCGGGAAACCCTTCGGTCACCGGGTCGATCGCCGTCTCCTTGGGAGAGACGGCGACCGCCGAGACCGCTGCGATGGACACGGAAACGGTGTTGGACTGCACTCCGTACGTCAGGCCGCGCGGATCGCTGTACTGTGCCGTGACCGTGTTCATGATGACGACGCCTGCGGCGGGAGACGCCTCACCGAGCCCTGTCGCGCAAGCGAACAGAGGTACGGCGAGGCCCATCGTGCGCACGAGGCGCGCGAAGACTCCCGTCATCTCAGCGTTACTGGATCTGGACCTTGAAGGTGCAGTTGCCGCTCGCGCCCGCTGCCAGCGCACCCACCGTGTCGGTGAACCGCGACGAGCCCGCGGCGCCCGGACCGGGGTTGTACCCGCCGAGCGTTCCCGCGTTCGAGTCGACCGGCGCGGCGTACAGACCGTTCGAGTTCGCCGCCCAGTTGTTCGTGTACGCGGTTCCGCCGCCACCGCCCGACGCAGCGCCGTCTTCGGTTATCACGAAGGAGCTGGCGTTGAGGGTGATGTTGTTGGTCCCGCCCGAGGGCGCGACGTTCGTGTACGCGACCGTGTACTGCACGCAGTCGCTCGGGTTCACGTTGGCTGCGCCGGGCGTGAACACCGTCGCGGTCGCGCACGGCTGGCCGGCCGCGACCGCCAGCGTCTTCACCAGCTTCACGTAGCCGCCGACGAAGATCTCGTCGAGCGTGACGTTGTTCTTGGTGCCGTCGTTGGTCGACGTCGCGGTCACCGCGTCACCGTATGCGGCGAACGCGTTGAACGTCGTCGCGCCGGCGGGCGGCGTGTAGAGCGTGCGGTAGTTCTGCGTCGCTCCGGACGGCACGCACACCGACGTGATCACCGTACCGGCCGCGACCGCGCCGCAGCTTCCGCTCGCGACTTCGCCCGCGCTCTGGAACGTCACCGTCCAGCCGGCGGGCAGCGCCGTGAGGCCCGTTCCGGTCGCCGCCGTGAGGTTGTACGTGTCGTCCTTGTTGCCGTTGTTCTGCACCGAGTTGACGATCGTGATCGCCGCCGCTGCCGCCGGCACCGTGACGGTGGAGCCGTTCACCGCCGCGAGGATCGTGCCGCCGTTGGTGTAGCTGGCGGCGGTGTAGTCGTCGTTGGTGTTCGTGGGACCGACCGCGCCCGGGAAGCCGTTCGGGCCGTTGAACAGCGCGTTGCTCGCCGGCGATGCCGCCGACGCGATCTGCGCCGCGCCCGTCAGCACGCCGTTGGTGTTCGCGACCGCGGGCGCCGTGTTGGCCGTCGTGGCGGTCGCGTTGTTGCTCACCGTCTGGAGCGTGATGCCGGGGCCCTCGATGAAGCCGCTCTGGTCGGCGTAGATCGAGTTGACCACGTTGGTGATCGCGGTGGGGTTCGCCGCGCCGACGGCCGTCGAGCCGTTGACCGTGTACGTGAACGCGACCTGCGCCTGGCCCGCCGTCACGCTGCCCTGCGACGAACCGGGGTTCGACGCGCCGAAGGAGCCCGTGATCGCCGAAGCCGGGATGAAGACGCCGACGTAGATCGCGCCCGTGGTGCTGTTCGTCCAGTTCGTGCCGTCGGTCGAGTAGATGAAGACCGCGCCCGTGGGCTGCGTCACGAACGACGGGGTGCCGCTGAGCGTGAGCTGCGTGGCGTTGTACGACGGAATCTTGTCCGTCAGCACGACGCCGCACGCGACGTTCGACGGACAGGCCGCGCCGTACGATCCGCTCGGCAGGCCGCTGCGGAACACCGCCGTCATCGCGCGGCTGCCGCCGTTGTTGCCGCGCACGGTGTACTGCACCGTCGGTGCGGCGACCGTGCCGCCCACAGCGGCGATCTTCTGGAGATCCATGCGCGCGTCGGCGACGACCGTGTCGTTGTACTGGCCGACGGTGTTCGGCGTGGACGTCTGCTGCGTCGTTCCCGTCCCCGCGAGCTGCGTGATGTTCGCCGTCACGTTGGTCGTGATCGTGCCCGACGCGCCGGCTTGCGCCGCATACGTCACGTTGACCGCGATCGTGCCGTTGATCGCCGTGAGGAACGGGCCGCCGGCGTTGCCGGTGGCGAGGTAGGTGTTCACGGCGGCGACGGTCGCGAAGCTCTGGTTGCCGGCGCCCGCGTTCACCACGAACGTCGTGAAGTTGCCCTGGCCCGCCGTCACGCCGTTGGCGGTGCCGAGCGCGCCCGAGAGCGCGAAGTAGCCCGCCGCGTTACCGGTGTTGGTGAGCGTGTAGTTGTCCGTGACGGTTCCGCCGGGGCTCACCGTGTTGTTGCCGGGCGTGCCCTGCGGCGGCGCGATCGTCATCGACGGCGCGTTCTGCACGGTCGTCGTGACGGTGTTCGACTGCGAGTTGTAGGTGTTCGTGCCGTCGGAGTACGTGGCCGTCGCGGTGTTCGTGATCGCGGTGCCGGCCGGCGTGGCCGCTGCGAAAGCGGGCGCGGCCGTGGCGAATCCGAGTGCGACGACGACGGGCGCGACGACCGCCGCGCACACGCGCAGCAGCGATCTGGCGTGCGAGCGCATCGAGCCGGTCTTCCCTTCCGTGGATGTCAGCGAGGCTCGCGTCATTTGACGCGAACCTCGTACGTGTAGGCGACGGCCTGATGCGGCGCGATCGCGCCGTCGGTGACGAACCGCACCGCCGTGTAGAGCGCCGGATCGGCCTTCTTGACCACCGTCGTGCCGTCGGTTTGCTTCACGGTGACCGTCGGCGACGCCGACCACGACTTGCCGTTGTCGAGCGAGAACTCGGCGCGCGCGCGCGGCGCTTTCGCCGATCCGCCGACGTAGCTCGTGCCGGCCGGAATCTTCCCGACGGGGACGAGGCGCAGCGCCGGCGAGTCGCCGGCGTTGGAGGCGACGATGTCGTACTCGATCTCATCGCCCGACTTGGGCTGTGACTTCTCGACGGGAGTCAGCGTCGTCTTGCCGTCGGCGGCCTTGGTGACGACCGACCCGGTGAGCTTGAGCGTGACGTTCGGTTTCGCGAGCGCCAACCCCGGAAGGGCCAGCGCGAGGACGACGAGCGACGACGCCGCGATGCTACGCATGAATGCCTGAACTCCTTCGTAACGTGCGGAACGCCGCTACCCGAATGCGCAGCGGCCACTGGCGATGCTAGCAAGGGGGCGCCCGCGCGGGGAACCGCTAGCGGGCGCTTGCGACACGAAGATTACCGGTCGTTGACTCGCCGTTTACACAACCGGCCATTCCGAGGCTGAAATGGAAAAGTGTGAAGATCGCTTTACGCGAAACGGCTCTTCTTAGGACCTATGCCCCCGTCCGCGAGCGCCGGCGCTTCGCCGATGGTCCCGCCCAAACACGAGGTGAGCCGGCGAGCGCTCGCGGCCTACCATCGTCGTATCGGCCGGTGGCGCCGCTCGCGTTAGCGCCTGGGGACGCCGTCGCCTCGGGTGTGCCGTTTTGCACGGACGCGCTCCCCGGGATGCTGTAGCGTCGTTTCAAGCGATGACGTTCGAGACCGCGGGCCCCGTCCCGATGTGGATCTACGACCGCGACTCGTTGGCGCTCCTCGCGGCGAACGATGCGGCGGTGCACGCGTCGGGCTACGAGCGGGACGAGCTTCTCGGGCGCTTGCTGGACGACGTCGCGCCGGGCGCGCACGCGGAATCCGTGGTGAAGGAGCACGTCATGCCGCGCGTGCGGCGGCGTGACGGAACCGCGGTCGAGACGGAGCTTTGCGCATCCGCCGAGCTGGACTACGCCGGCCGGCCCGCGTGCCTCGTGCTGTTCCGCGTCCTCGTGGATCCGGTGACCGGCTTGCCCAGCCGCGGTGCGCTGCTCAATGCCGAGCACGGCGAAGGCACGACGACCCTGCTGCTGCTGCGCATCGTCTGGACGACCCGCTCGACGGAGCGCAGAGAAGACGTGCGGCACGAAGCGACGCGCGCCGCCGCACGAACGATCGTGCGGCTCGTGCCGGCCGGGGCGAAGGTCGTCCGGTATGCTGAAAGCACGTTCGCGATACGCGTGCCGGGCGGGCGTGCGCGCGCGGCTCGCGGCTTGGCGAAGCGATTGCTCGCCGCGTTCGAACGTCCGGTCGCCGCCGGCGACGAAGAGGTCGCCGGCACGCCGATGGTCGGGATCGCCGCGGGCGGGCGTGACGTCGCGGCGCAGATCCGCGACGCCGAAATAGCCCTCGCACACGCCGGCGAGACGGGGAAGAGCGTCGACGTGTTCGATGCCGAGATCGCGCGCCGGCACGACCGGCACGCGACGATCGAGAGCAACCTGCGCAACGCCGTGCTCGATGCGCGTGTGCGGCTCGTCTACCAGCCGATCGTCTCGCTGCGTTCGGCCGAAGTGGTCGGGGCCGAGGCGCTTCTGCGCTGGGACTGCCCCGGGCTCGGCCCCGTGCCGCCCGCGGAGTTCATCGCGATCGCGGAGGAAAGCCGCGCGATCTTGAGGCTGGGCGAGTGGGTGCTGCGGGAAGCGTGCGCGCAGAACCGGCGCTGGCAGCTCGCCGGGCTGGCACCGATCCGCATCACCGTGAACGTCTCCGCGCATCAGCTGGAGCATCCCGATTTCATCCGTACGGTGAAGAGCATCCTCGAGGTGACGTCGCTGGCGGCGGAATATCTCGAGATCGAGCTGACGGGTCCGGCCATGACGAGCCGCGACGACTTGTCACGCCGCACGTGCGCGGCGCTCCGCCGATTGGGCGTGCGCATCGCGATCGACGAGTTCGGCGCCAGCTACAGCTCGCTGTGCGATCTCGGCGCACTGCCGATCAATACGCTCAAGCTCGCGCGGCCGTTCATCGGCGACGTCGGCCGCGATCCGTTCGCAACCGAAGCCGTTCAGTCCGCGGTGCGGCTCGCGCATTTGCGCGGCATTCGGGTCGTCGCCGTGGGCGTCGAGGACGCCGAACGCGTCGAAACGCTGCGCACGCTGAACTGTGACGAGGCGCAGGGATTTCTGCTCGGGGCGCCCGTGGTTCCCGAATCATTCGTCACGCATCTGGAGCTCGACCGGCTGCGCCCCGCGGCGGCGCAAACTATGCCCGCTTTGTAAAGCTTTCCGGCCGTCAAAGGTCACACTGCCGCCCGCTCGGGTGCGAACTCGCAGCACCGACGCGATTCATTTCTCACACGACGCAAAGTAAAGCGCGCGTAAAGGCGCAGGCGCGCACGCTCCAACCGCGCGCCGTTGCGCACGTTCGGTGCGCGCCGTTGCGCCGCACGACGTAAAGCTGCCGATAACCGCGGCGCAACGTGTCACGGATCGACGCGATTCGCAGGCTATTCGGTAACGCGCGCAACGCCGTATGCTGCTGAGCTGCGACCGAACACGGTAACAGAAGACACACTCGACCCGTTAGAAGAACGCCGGTCACGACAACCGCCACAGCAGACGCGCGATGCGTCGCACGGAGCGGATACGGCGTGGGATCCTCGGTATCACAGATATCCGGTGCGCCATTTCGCAGGCGCGTCATTTTCGCGCTGCTCGAAAGGCAACACATGAAACCCATCGCGCTCGGATTCGCGCTCGTCGTCCTCGCACTGTCGCCCGCACTCGCATCGGCGAAGCCGGTCGTCGCGCTGACGCTGTCCGGATCGTACGTCACCAAGAACGATGACGGCACGCCGCGCATCGTCCCCGTCGAGCGCGAGCGCGCGCGCCCGGGCGACCGCATTCGCTGGGAGATCGACGCCAAGAGCACCGGCGACCAGCCCGCGCGCGGGTTCGCGGCGGTCGGCCGTATTCCGGCGGGAACGGCGTTCGTGGCCGGCTCGCAATCCGCGAGCGGCGCGCACGTGGAATACTCGCTCGACGGAACGCGCACGTGGTCGGCGAGCCCGACCGTCATCGTGCAAACGCCGGCGGGCCCCGTCACGCGCAAAGCGGACCCCGCGAAATACACCGCGATCCGCTGGCTCGGCGGCCCGCCGCTGGCGCCCGGTTCCGTGACGCGCTACACCTATGAGGTAACCGTTCGATGAGACCGCGCACCTCGCTCGCGCTCGCGCT
>JAXDMB010000223.1:0-3794 GCA_034666325.1 Vulcanimicrobiota bacterium | reverse complement strand
GCGGTTTCGGCAAACAGAAACGCCGAGTCCACGACGGACAGCTTCCGAATCGTCTCGCTCATCGTGCCGGCCCTTCGCTGCTGCGGGAGAAGACGTTTCCTTTAGCGGCGTCCGCGAGAACCCCCTGGAGGCGGTCGAGCGAGGGCCGCCTCGAAGTCGAGTCTACTCCGCCGTACGGCCGCCGGGGCTCGCGCCCGTGTCCGGACCGATCCACACGGTCTGCACGTTCACGAACTCGCGAATGCCGTACTCGGAAAGCTCGCGGCCGATTCCGCTCTTCTTGACACCGCCGAACGGCAAGCGCGGGTCGGACGCCGTCATGCCGTTGATGAAGCAATTGCCCGACTCCAGCCGCGCCGCGAGCCGCTCGGCCTTCGCGATGTCGCGCGTCCAAAGGTTGCCGCCCAAGCCGTAGCGCGACTCGTTCGCGAGCTCCACGGCGTGCGCCTCGTCGCGCGCGCGCATCAGCGCGGCGGCCGGGCCGAACGTCTCTTCCTCCGCCATGCGCATCCCGGGCTGCACGTCGCCGACCACGGTCGGCGGGTAATACGCGCCGGGACCTGCGGGCGGCTCGCCGCCGAGCAGCAGCTTCGCGCCGGCCGCGACGGTATCGCGCACTTGCTTCGCGAGATCGTCGCGCAGGTCGGTGCGGGCCATCGGGCCGATCTTCGTCTCGCGATCCATCGGATCGCCTGATTTCAACGCACGCGCTTTTTCGACGAACAGCTCGACGTACCGGTCGTACACCGCGTCCTCGATGATGAAGCGCTTCGCGGCGATGCAGCTTTGGCCGGTATTCTGAAAGCGCGCTTTCACGCCGGTCTCGGCTGCTTTCTCGAGGTCGGCGTCGGCGAGCACGATGAAGTAATCCGAGCCGCCCAGCTCGAGCACCGTCTTCTTGATCGCTTTGCCGGCGGACGCGCCGACCGACGAGCCCGCCGCTTCGCTGCCGGTGAGCGTGACCGCGGCGATGCGATCGTCGAGCACGATCGGTTCCATCTCCTTGCTGCCGACGAGCAGCGTCGCGAACGTTCCGTCCGGCAAACCGCTCGCGCGAAAGATCTCTTCGATCTTCAGCGCGACGCCGGTGACGTTTGCCGCGTGCTTGAGCACCACGGCATTACCCGCCATCAGCGCGGGCGCGGCGGCGCGGAACGCCTGCCAGTACGGAAAGTTCCACGGCATGATCGCGAGCAGCACGCCCAGCGGGCGAAACGCGACGTAGCTGCGCGTGGCGCTCGACGGATGGTCCTCGTTCGCGAGCAGACGCTCCGCGTTGTCGGCGAACCAGTCGCAGCTCACCGCGCACTTCTCCACCTCGGCCTCCGCCTCGGCGATCGGTTTGCCCATCTCCCGCGTCGCCAGCTCGGCGAGCTCGCCCTTGCGCTCGCGCAAATAGCGCGCGGCGGCGTGCGCGTGTTTCCCGCGCTCGGCGAACGAGAGCTCGCGCCAACGACGTTGCGCCGCGACCGCTGCGTCGAGCCGCGCTCCAACCGCGGCTTTGTCGTACGGCTCGTAGCGGGCGATTGCTTCGTCCGTGGCGGGGTTGCGCGTCTCGATGGACGCGGCGCGTTCGGCCGTGCTGCTCATGGCGAGGTGTTTTCCCGCTTTTTCGCTCAGCGCTTCGCTGCGCGCGCTCCGCGCGGAACGCGAAGGCGTCCCGCTTCGGACGCCGGCCGGAGAAGCGAGCCTTCTTTCGCGACGGCGCCGTCGGCGCGAGCCGCCTTGCGCCGCGTGGCCGTCGATGCACGCAGCGCGGCCGTGTGCTCTTTGTGACACGGCATGCAGAGCGTCTCGAGATTCTCGAGGTGGTGCACGCACGAGAGCTGCGCGTGCTTGCCGCCGCACGGATCGATGTGGTTGACCTCGAGCCGCGCGATTTTCTTCTCCGCGCGCCATGCGCGCAGAGCCGCCAGATATGCTTTGCGCGTGCGATGCGCCGTCGCCACGGGACGTTTGGGGCCGCGCACGCCGCAGCGCTTGCACCTGTAGCGGTCGCGGCGTTTCGCCGCGGTGCGCGCGACCGACCACCAGTGGTTCATCCAAAAGAGCTCGCCGCAGCGGTCGCGGCACCAGGATCGCCGGCCCGCCGGAAGCTCGGCCGCGCACCACATGCACGCGCCGTCGGCGAACGGCGGCGCGAGCGAACACACGGCGAGCAGCGCTTCGCGCTTCGTCATCCGGGCAACCGCACCGGCGCGATAGGCGGCTCACGCGGTTCGATCACGAGACGGCGCCCGCGCGAATCGAACTGCAGCACCGGCGCACCGTCGCGTACATCGACCCATACGATGATCTCGCGCGGTACTCTCGGCTGTGCGACCGCGGGCCCGCCCATGGCAACACCGGCCACGACGCCGAGAACCACCGCGCGCAGCGGACCGATCACGCGCTGGGCTTGCGCGCGCAGACTTCGAGCCGCGTGCCGAGCGGGTCGGTGAAGAAGATCGCGGGATACCACTCCTCGTTGTTGCGCTCGACCTCGCGCGCGCCGATCTGCGGCAGCGTGCGCTCCCAGTCGTCCAGGCTGTCCGCCGTGACCGCAAATGCGATGCGCCCGCGCGCGGGCTGCGCGCCTTCTTCTTCGATCACGCCGAAGAACAGCGGCGCGCGGCCGCTCACGTTCTCCTCGTACCACTCGACCGCGTTGTACGCATCGGGCGTGGCGTCTTGCCAGGACGAGCCGCCGGTCTCGACGAGCGAGTACTTCTTCTTCGTCAGACCGAGACGGCGGAACAGCGCGTCGTAGAACGCTTCCACCGCGCCCAGCGCCGGCACGCGCAAGTCGATGTGATCGATGCCGAGATACCCCATCGCTTGCTCAGTGCAACGCGGGCTGCGCCACGTCCTCGGCGAGCAGCGCCGGAGAGCTCTCACCGGCCAGGAACACGCCGAGCTGCGCGACCGAGAACTGCATGCCCGTCCAGAAGCGGCCGAACTCCGCGAACCGCGCGGATGCTTCGTCGAACCGCATCGCGTACACGAGCTTCTTGAACACCAGCGGCTCGTCCGCGTACAGGTCGACGCCCCACTCCCAGTCGTCGAACCCGATCGATCCGGAGATCACCTGCGTGACGTGCCCGTGGAACGAGCGCCCGATCTTGCCGTGCTCGAGCATCATCTTCGCGCGGTCCTCGTACGGCGTGGAGTACCAGTTGTCGCCGCCGTCGCGCTTCTTGTTCATCGGATAGAAACAGACGTATCGGCGCTGCGGAATGCGCGCCCACAAACGCGCGGCGTTGCGCGGTTCCTGCGCCGCTTCGCCGAGCATCGCGTCGAACGCGCCGTTCCACGCGTCCGAATGCGGCTTGAGGCCGCGGTCGCGCAATTCCGCGTGAATCTTCGCGGTGTGCTCGTACAGCCCGAGCTCGAGGATCGACACGTACGACTCCATCGGCTCGAAATAGTCACGCAGCGCGAGCTTGTCGACGCGAGCCTGCGCTTCGCCCAACGCGTCGAACGAGCGCGCGTAGTGCGTGAGCATCAGATCGCCTTTGTGCCCGAGCAATTGCGCGAGCCCGAGATCGGTGTCCGCATCGCGCGCGAGCTGCCCGAACAGATTCGTCGCCTCGCGTTCCACGGCGTGCCGGCGGTCCGCGTCGAGCGCATCCCAGCGGCGACGGTCGAGCCGGAACATCCGGTGCAGGATCGCCCACCCGTCAAGGGATTCGGGAACGTTCGCGTGTCTCACGGTTTGCCTTTCGCCTGCGGTTTCATCAATTCGACCGCACTTCGGCGACGAGCGCCGCCGGGCGTTCGCGGTATTTCGCCCACACTTGCGGCATGTGCGCGAC
>JAXDMB010000222.1:0-4766 GCA_034666325.1 Vulcanimicrobiota bacterium | reverse complement strand
GCGGACGACATGTCGTACATCGTGTACACGAGCGGCACGACGAAAGATCCCAAAGGCGTGGTGCACGCCGTCGCGTACACGTTCGCAAAGCGCATGCAGGCTGCCGTGTGGTTCGACGTCAAGCGCGACGATCTCGTGTGGTGCACGGCGGGAACCGGCTGGGCCAAGTCGTTGTGGAACGTGCTGCTCGGACCGTGGTCGTGCGGCGCGCCGATCGTGCTGCACGAAGGGGGCTTCGTTCCCGAGGAACGCATGGACATGTTGCGCGATCTCGGCGTGACGGTGCTGTGCTCCGCGCCGACGGAATACCGTCTGCTGGCGAAATTGCCCGATCTCGGCGAGCGGTGGAAGCTGCCGAAGCTACGGCATTGCGTGAGCGCCGGCGAGCCGCTCAATCCCGAAGTGATCGAACTGTGGAAGAAAGCGTTCGGGCTGACGATTCTGGACGGCTACGGCCAGACCGAGAACACGCTGCTCGTCGCGAACCGCCCGGGCACCGAAGTTCGCCCGGGCTCGATGGGCAAGCCGACGCCGGGCCACGACGTCGCGGTGGTCGACGAGAACGGGAACGTGTGCGAGCCGGGTGATGTCGGGGACATCGCGCTGCGCGGCGACCCGCCGTCGCTGTTCCGCGGCTACTACAAGAACGACGACGAGACGAAGAGCTCGCGGCGCGGCGAGTGGTATCTCACGGGCGACCGCGCGCAAGTCGACGACGACGGGTATTTCTGGTTCGTCGGGCGCGCGGACGACGTCATCTCGTCCGGCGCGTATCGCATCGGGCCGTTCGAAGTGGAGAGCGCGCTGCTCGAGCATCCCGCCGTGGTGGAGTCCGCCGTGGTGGGTTCACCGGACGCGGACCGCGGCAACATCGTCAAGGCGTTCGTCGTCGTGCGGCCCGGATACGAGGCGGACGGCGCGCTGGTGCGCGAGCTGCAAGAGCACTGCAAGCGCGTGACGGCGCCGTACAAATACCCGCGCGAGATCGAGTTCGTGGCTGAGCTGCCCAAGACGCGCTCGGGCAAGATCCGCCGCGTCGAGCTGCGCCAGGCGGAGCTGCGCAAGAAGGGCGCGACGGCGGCGAGCGGGTTCGTCTAGGGTGCCGAAACGATGCGCCGCGCCGGACGGTAGATAACGGCGTGTCGACCCCTCCGCCTCCTCCCGAGCACGACCTCGAAGCGACCGTCGCGATGCCGCGCACCGTACCGCCGCCGCCTCCCCCGCATCCGCAGGCGCGGCGCATCGAACCGGCCGCGGTGCAGCCGGCCGAGCCGGTCCGCGTGTCGCCGGCTGCGACCGCCGTCCACGAGCACCCGCAGCTCGATTTCGGGCACCCGTTCGGTTACGTGCTCGCGCGGCTGTTCGCGTTCGTGCTGGACGCCGGTTTGGTGGCCGTGGTCGTCACGTCGCTGCTGTACTCGATGATCGCGATCAACCCGCTCACGGGCTTGCCGACCAACACGCAGCGCGGCTTCGATGCGACGCTCGGGCTCGGGATTCTCGTCGCTCTGGTGTACGTGTGGATCGCGGAAGGCTTGTTCGGCACGACGATCGGCAAGCTCGCGCTGGGGCTGCACGTGTACGCCGTGCGCGGCGGTGCGGTCGGGCTCGGGCGCGCGCTCGTGCGCGGTCTGCTGCGCCCCGTCGACACGCTGGTGATCGGCGGCGTCCTCGCGCTGCTGCCGGGACACCGGCGACTGGGCGATCTGCTCGGCGGCACGGTCGTCGCGCGCAGCCGCATGCGCGGCTTCGGGCCGGTGATCGGCTGGGTGCTCGCGCTCGTCGTCGCGGGCTTGCCGTTCATTCTCGCCGGGGTTCCGCGCACGTTCGCGTCGCTCGTGGCGTTTGCCGAGTTCTTTCCGGGAATCGTGGCGCGCATCTGGCTCGTCGGGCACGAGCTGCTGCGCGCGCTGCACATCGGGATGTAGCCTGCGGTATTGCCATCGCGCGCAAGCGCGTGATAGGCATGCGTGAGATCATGTCGATACACGAAATCGTTCTCCCGGAAACAGAGCCCGAAACCGAGTGGATCCTCGGCCGCGCGGTGCAGAAAGTGAGCCCGTACCGCACGCACGCGAAGCTGCAGCTCGCGCTTGGCGGCGCGTTGACGGCATGGGCGGCGGGTCGCGGAGACGCCGGAAGCGAGTGGCGCTTTCGCATCGCGCCGCCCGGAGAGATTCGCCGCCCGCTCGTTCCCGATCTCGCGTACGTGTCGAAGGAACGCTTGATCGGTCTCGAAGGGGCCGATCTGGAGGCGCCGCCGTTCGCGCCGGACGTCGCAATCGAGATCCGGTCGCCCGGCGACCGCACGGCACGTATCGAGCACAAGACCGGTGTGTACTTCGCCGGCGGGGCGCAATTGGTGATCGTCGTCGATCCGTCCGATCGCTCCGTGCGCTTGCACGATGCCGGCGGCGTGCGCGTGCTGCGGGGCGACGCCGTCATCGTCCATCCTGCTTTGCCTGGTTTCTCACTTCGGCTCGCGGAATTATTTGCCGCGGCCGATCCGCCGCGGTGACGTAGGAGGGGGTCGCGCGCGTCGGCGGCGTACCGCGCTGGCAGGAGGGTTCGCCCATGATGGTTGCCGGTGATGCGCTCACGAGCAAGCACGCGCGCTACGTGCTCACGCCTTGGATGGCGCAGGGCGCGCTCAAACCGCCGGTCGTCGTGCGGGGCGAGGGCATCTACCTCTACGACGCCGACGGCAGCCGCTACGCGGACCTCACGTCGGGGCTGATCGCGGTAAACCTGGGCCACGGGCATCCTGCGGTGCGAGCTGCGATGCACGAACAGGTCGACCGGCTGTGCTTCAGCCCGCCGAGCTGGTTCAACGACGTGCGCGCGGAGCTCGGCGAGCAGCTCGTTCGGCTCGCGCCGTGGGGCGATGAGGGCGGCCGCGTGTTCTTCAGCACGTCGGGCGCCGCGGCGAACGAGGACGCGATCAAGTTCGCGCGCGCGGTGACCGGGCGCTCCAAAGTGCTCACCGGATACCGCTCGTTCCACGGTTCGGGCGCCGGCTCCGCAACGCTGACCGGCGAGAACCGCCGCTGGTTCAACGAGCCGTTGAACGTGATGCCCGGCGTCGTCCACTTGTGGGCGCCGTACCCGTACCGCAGCCCGTTCTTCACCCGCGATCCCGCCGAGGAGACGCAACGCGCGCTGCAGCACGTCGCCGACACCGTCGCCGCGGAGAACGCCGACCAGGTTGCAGCGATCCTCATCGAGCCGGTGATCGGCTCGAACGGCGTGATCGTGTTCCCGCCCGGCTATCTCGCGGGCTTGCGCGCGCTGTGCGACGCGCACGGCATCGTGCTGATCTTCGATGAGGTGATGACCGGCTTCGGGCGCACCGGCGCGGCGTTCGGCGGCGAGCGCTTCGGCGTCGTGCCCGACATGATGACGTTCGCGAAGGGCGTCACGTCGGGCTACGTTCCGCTCGGCGGCGTGCTGCTGCGCGAGAAATACGCGCGCGCGTTCGACGACAAGCCGCTTCCCGCCGGACACACGTACTCCGGCCACCCGCTCGCGATGGCGACGGGCATCGCGACGCTGCAGGCATATCGCGACGGCGACCTCTACGCGCGCGCGGCGAAGGTCATCGAGCCGCGCCTGCGCGCGGGCCTGGAGCGCGTACGCGACAAACACGAGATCGTCGGCGAGGTGCGCGGCGTGGGCGCGTTCTTCGCGCTGGAGTTCGTCGCCGATCGCACGACACGCGAGCCGCTCGTGCCGTGGCAGGGAAAGTCGCTCGGCGTGATGCCCACGCTGTTCGCGGGCCTGAAGAAGCGCGGCGCGTACGCGTTCGGCCGCTACAACGTGCTGCACGTCGCCCCGCCGCTCATCATCACCGAAGACGAGATCGACGAAGCCGTCGCAACGATCGACGCCGCGGTCGGCGAGCTCACGCAAGCGTACGTCGCCGTGTCATGAACCCGACTTGCCTTCATGCGGAGACTGCCCATGGGGTCCTGTGATCACGCTTTACTTTCCAATCGCTCTTGGAGCAGGCAGCGCTCCGGGAGCCGCGCCGACGGTCGCACCTACGCCTAATTCAACAGTGACAAGTTTCGCCCAAACCGTATTGCCTGCTGTGATAGGTTTAATCGGTGTGTTAATCGTGACGGGTAGCCCGAAAATGGCTCCAAGGATAGGTGCGGAATCCTGAGGCAACGCCTCAAGGGAGAGACCGCTCCGTGAGAAAGTCCCGGTTCACCGAAGCCCAGATCGTCGGCATCCTCAAAGAGCAAGAGGGCGGCCAGGCGACCAAGGATGTCTGCCGCCGGCACGGCATCAGCGAGACGACGTTCTACAAGTGGAAAGCCAAGTTCGGCGGCATGGAAGTGAGCGACGTCGCCAAGATGCGCACGCTCGAGGACGAGAATCGACGATTGAAGCGGATCGTCGCCGACCAGGCGCTGCATATTGACACGCTCAAGATTGCCGCTTCGGGAAACTTCTAACGCCTGCGCAGAAACGTCGAGTCGTGCAGGCGGCTCGCATTCAGCTCGACATCTCAGAACGTCAAGCGTGCCGATACGTCGGCGCCGCTCGACGCATGATTCGCTACGTTCGGATCATCAAGGATGACGGACCGTTGCGCGCGCGCCTCGAGGAACTCGCCGCGGAACGCCGGCGCTTTGGATTTCGTCGTCTGGCCGTACTGCTTCGCCGTGAAGGCCTGATCGTGAATATCAAGCGCGTCCTGCGCATCTATCGCGAAGCGAACCTGCAAGTTCGCAAGCGCGTGCGGCGCCGAGTCGCGCTCG
>JAXDMB010000221.1:0-8730 GCA_034666325.1 Vulcanimicrobiota bacterium | reverse complement strand
CTTCTTCGCGCACACGCTCGTCGTCGAAAACGGTGCGCCGGCGCTGTGGCCCATCGATTATTACGAATGGGCCGAATGGAAGCGGCGGCTGGAGCCGGACGAGGACACGGACACGCCGCCTGAGCCGCTGCGCACCGTTGCGCTCGAGGCGATCGAGCCGTCCCCATCGTTCGTCCTGCCGGAGCTGCAGGCGTTTCTGCGCGAGTCGCCGGGGCGCGCGGGGATGCTCTCGGCGATGGTTCGGGCCGTCTTCATCGGGCAGGCGTCGTCGCGCGTGCTGGTCGTGCGCGACAGCCCGTTGAACGGAGCGTTCTGGATCGCATGCGTGCAGAAGGCGTTCCCGCTGCGCCACGCGCTCGCGCTCACGCAGTCGACCTACCAATTCGACACGCGGGACTGTGCCATGCTCAATGCCACCACGACGGGCACCGATTTCACGTTCGATGAAACGCAGCGCAAGTTCCAGTTCTTCATGTTCGATCTGATCGAGGATGCGAGCAGCGACGTCCCAGACGACAACGCCGAGTTCGCGTCCTCGATCGCGGGCTGGATGGCCGAGCAGCCTGACGTCCTCGCCGCATTCCACGCGTTCATGGCGCAGGTCGAGCACGATGCGATCGGTCCCGAGCTGTTGCAGTTCGTGCGCGTGTTCCGGATCGGCCGCGGCGATATCGCCGGCCTCTCGATAGCCGACGTCGTCGCCGCGCTGCACGTCGTGGCCCCCTATCTCTCCACGGCGGCTCGCAAGCCGCTGCTCGAACCCCTGGCGCGTGCCACGGAGTGGGCCGCCGCGGAGGGCGCGCCCGAGGAGCTGCTCTCGCTTCTGAACTCGCTGGCCGAAAGCTCCGCCGAGGCCGTCGCCCCGGCGCAAGGCTCGGGGATCGCGCAGACGTGGCTGCACTGCTTCCAGGCGATACGCGCTAGGCGGCGCTGGAACATGCTGCCCGCGCTGTCGGAGAGCCGCGACGCAATCGCGAAGCTCTCACGCGAAGCCGATCGCGACATCGCGCGGCTCGTTTTGTCGGATATCACGTCGATCGGCACGTCGCTCGCTGAGATGCCGCTCGATGCCGACATCGCGCTGGAATGGCTGATGGGCGAAGTGCTGCGCTCGGCGCAGTGCGCCGGCGCCGCGACGGACTCCGGGCCCGTGCAGGACGTCATTGCGGCGGCGCGCGGGCGCGCAGCGCGCGACGAAGGCGGCATCGCGGCGCTCCTGCGCGCCTTCGGCAACGACGCTCGCGGCCTTGCGGCGACATGCGCCACGCTGGCGTCGGGCGCCGCCGGACTCAACGATCCTGAAGCCTATCGCCGCGCCGACGTGACGGGCCGCGCACTGCGCGGCATCCTTGAGGACGTGCCGGAATCGGTGCGTGTGGCCGTGCGACGCGCGCTCGATCGATCGGACACCTGGGCAATTCTCTTCGGGGAGTGGCAGGGGGTGCTCGCTGCGCGAGGCGGCAGCGAGCGCCTCTACGCGGCATACCGCGACGATGTGCTGAGCACCGTACCTGGGTTCGACCGCGCCTGCCGCGGCGAGATCGCGCGCACGTACGCACAGTCGCTTGACGCGCAGGCGCGGCCGGCAGTGGCCGTGGGCTGGATTCGTTCCGGCGAGGTAGAGCGTTTCCCGCGCGACGTTCAACAGTGGTGCGTCCGCGCCGCGGCCGGCTCGCTCCGTCTGTCGCGGGGCATGCCCGGCGACGAGGAAGCGGAGGCGGCGATCGCCGACCGCGCTCAGCGCTTGAGCATGCCGCTCGAACCGGACGTACCGTTCCTGCGCGGGCTGCTCGCCGCGGCGTCGCGGGACGACGTCACGGCGGCGCGGCTCGAACGTTTGCCGACGGCGTTGCGCAACATCGAACGCAGCGAATACGCCGCGTTTCTGCGCGGCTTCCTGCGACCGGCGCTGTCCGGCCTGCTCGACGCTGATGAGAACGAGGCGCTGCTCCACGCAGCGTTCGTGCCCGCCGAAGCGGCGTGCTTCGTCGACGAGTATACCGGCGCCATCACGGCGTCGGGACGTGCGGCGTTGCCCGTCCCTTCGGTGGCTGCATTGCTCCGCTTTTGGCTCGTGCGCGTCGGGGACGGCGAGGTCCCGGGCAGCGCCGCGGTGATCCGACCTGTTGTGGCCGCGCTGACCACACGGCTCGTGAAGATGTCGCATGCGGATCTCGAGTCGGTCCGGCGGCGTGTGCGCTTCACCGATTCGACGCCGTCGCCGGCAGCTGTGCGGTGGAAGCGCATCGAGCAAGAGGTGGAGCGGCGCAATCGCACGCTCCTGACGCGAGTCGGCGATCTCTTGCGCCGGCCGAAGCCGTGAACGCGGGCGGCAGAAGCCGCTTTACCGAGAGAAGGTAGCCATGCAAGGGTGTCTGATCCTGGTAGCGGGTGCCGTCGTAATCTATCTCTATTTCCTGCTGATCAGTTGGCTCTTCATCTACGTCGCGCCGGAATTTCTGGTGCTCGGTAGCGTGCTCGGGACGGGCGTCGTCCCGGCGCTCTACGGCATGGCGGTCTACCGGGCGCTGAACCGCGTTACGTGGCGGCGAGCTTTTTGGGTCCCCGTATTCGTCTTGCTGGCCCTCATCTACGCCGACTTGGCGTTTATCGTGCTCAACGTGTTGGCCGGTATCGTGCGCGCGCAGGTGACGCCCCTGTTGATGGACATCCTGCGGCCGATCGTGGTGCTGCCTGGAAACCGTCTAGGCGTGGGCGCGTGGCGACATCTCTTCGGCGAGCCCGCGACGTGGTGGCTCTACGTCTTGATCGGTACGACCGTCAAGGGGGTGGTGCTCGTCGGACTGCTGCTGGTCATCCGGGGCCTCGACAACAACCTCGCCGACACGGCACAGCCGGCGTTTCGCCAGTACTTCTTCGGGCAGGCGATCCTTGATCTGCGTGCGCTCGCGGAAGAGACGGCGCGGCGGTTCTATGAGCTCGTCGATCTGGCGGCGCGGCGCATCTTCACGCTGAGCGCCGGACCTCATGCATGGTTCGTCTGGCCGTTGACGATCACGGCGTACGCCGCTTTGATCGCGCCGACGATCGCTGCAGCGATTTCGCTCGCGATCCTGCTGTCGATCCATGTCATCGGCATCGGTCTGGCGTGGGCCGCGACGATGTATCTGTCCGTGATGCTGTTTTGCGCCGAGCGCGCCGTGATGCTCGCGCGCAGCGGCTATGCGAAGTGTCCTCATGCAGGTTGCCACGAGCCGGTGCCGCTGCCGATATTCTATTGCCCGGAATGCGGTAAGGATCACGACCGGTTAATTCCGGGCCGCTGCGGGCTGTTCCGGCGCGCGTGCGTCTGCGGAACGGCGCAGTTGCCGACGACGTACTGGCTCGGCAAGGCGCGCTTGCGGAGCGCGTGCCGCAGCTGCAAGAAACCGCTGCGGTCCGAGCTCTTCGGCGGGAGCGCACACGTCCCGATCTACGGCGCAGCGAGCAGCGGCAAGACGATGCTCATGATGGGCGCTACCTGGCAGCTCGTGGAAGGTGAGCTTCCGGGCGTCGTCGCGGGGTTCATCAATGAAACGGATCGCAGCAGCTACGACACCGTTTGGAAACCGGGATTTCAAAGTGGGCGCGTCCGCGAGAAGACCCGTGAGATGCTGCCCAATGCGTTTCTGCTTTCGGTGCGGCGCGCGCGCGGGCTTCCGCTGAGCCTCTACTTGTACGACCCGGCCGGCGAAGCGATCGAGAGCGAGAGCGAGATCGATGCGCACCGCTTCCTGCGCTACATCGACGGGATCGCGCTCCTGATCGATCCGTTCTCGCTGCCCACGATGGCGGCCGCCAACGCGGCGCAAGGGAACGGGCAATTGCCGGCGTCAACATCGCACGCGGACCCGATCGACGTCGTCAACAGGGTCGTGAACGTGTTGGAGAACCAGGCGCGATTGGTGCGAGCGAAGGACTTCCACCGGCGGGTCGCGGTCGTCATCACCAAGGCGGACAACGATCTCGTGCAGCGCGAGTTCGGTCTCACGCTGGACGAAACCGGGCCCAGCGAGCGCTGGCAGGACGCGGGTAGCCAAGACGATGAGCGTGTGCGCGCCTGGCTGCGGCACAACGAGCCTGGATTGCTGCAAGTGCTCGAGACGCGCTTTTCGACGCTGCGCTTCTTCGCCGTGAGCGCGCTGGGACACGATCCCGCTCAGCAAAGCGCGTTCCAGCCCCGCAAGGTGCTCGACGTGCTGACGTGGTTGCTCGCCGGCCGCACGACGCTGACGCGCCCCACGTTCGGCCTCATTGCGGGCCGCGGAGCGGAGATCGGTGCCGCGCTGGTGGTGTTCGCCGTGTTCCTCACGCCCGGCATCATCGCTGCGCGATTCGTGTTCCGCGCCGTTGGCGCGCTACCGTAGCGACGCGGTAAGCGGACCTACTCCCTGTCACAGCGGCCGCGTGTCATACGAGACGCCCGAATTCCGCACCACGCGTCCAGCACCGTCGCGACGCTCCATGCCTGCGCGAATGCGCCGCGTGCGGTGAACGGCGGGTCGCCGTCGGCGATTTCCGCTAGTGTCCCGATCGCGTCCGCGGTGAGCCCGCTCGCGCAGGCGGCGAGAAGCGCTGCGCTTGCGGCCGGATCGCCGTACACGCGCAGGTGCGCGAGCGCGAACGGTCCCGCGAGCCACGCCCACACCGTGCCTTGATGATACGCGCCGTCGCGCGCCCGCTGATTGCCGCCGTACCGCCCTGCGTAGCGCGGATCCGCGGGATCGAGACTGCGCAGTCCGGCCGGCGTCCACAGTTTCGACGCGCACACGTCCACGATCGCACGGCGCCGGGCATCGTCGAGCACGTCGACCGGCAGGGAGACCGCGAACAGCTGATTCGGCCGCAGCGATGCGTCGTCGCCGTCCGGTCCGTCGATCACGTCATAGCACCAGCCGTGCTCCGCGCTCCAGAACCGCTCGAAGCTCGCTTCAGCGCGCGCCGCCGCGCTCGCGAAGGACAGTGGCTCCTCGCCGAGCTGCTCGGCGAACGCGGCGCACGCGCGCAGCGCGTTGATCCAGAGCGCGTTCACCTCGACCGGCTTTCCGATGCGCGGCGTCACGACCCAGTCGCCGACCTTCGCATCCATCCAGGTCACCTGCACGCCGGGTTCGCCCGCGCGCAGAAACCCGTCCGCGGAATCGACGCGGATCCCGAAACGCGTCCCTTTAGTGTACGCATCGACGATCGCGCGCAGTGCCGGAAAGATCAGCGCGAGCGTCGCCGTGTCACCGGTCGCGTCGACATAGCGCCGCACCGCCTCGACGTACCACAACGCGGCATCGACCGTGTTGTACTCCGCAGGCTGGCCGCCGTCGGGAAAATAGTTCGGCAGCATCCCGCCGTCGACGAAGCGCGCAAACGTGCGCAATATGGAGCGCGCGACCGCATACCGCCCGGTGGCAAGCGCGAGCCCCGGCAGCGCGATCGCGGTATCGCGCCCCCAATCGCCGAACCAGGGGTACCCCGCGATCACCGAGAGCGTTTCGGAATCGTCTGACAGCGGGCGCCGCACGACGAACTGGTCCGCCGCAAGAACCAGCCGCTCCACCCACTCGGGCGCGTCCGCTGCGCCGCCGCGCGACCCACGCCAGATCGCGAGCAGCTCGGCATCGCGCGCCGCGCGGCGGGCGAGTGCGGCAGCGCCGTCGACCGGCGGCAGCTCGTGATCGCCGACCGCGATCGTCATCGTTTCGCCTTGCGCGAGCAGCGCGTCGAACGTTGCGACGCGAAGATGGTCTTCCTTGTCGTCCAGCCCGCGTGCGCGTTCTTCGGGATAGTCGTAATTCCGGTACCACACGTGCTCCGGCACGACCGTTCCGCGGTCGGCGCGGAGCTCGATCGTCATCACGCCGTCGAACGGCACGACACGAATTCCGGACCCGATCGCGCTGACGTTCATTCTCCAGTCGCCCGCGTGCGTCACGGCGTGCAGATCGCGATGGTTCGCGAATGCGTGCAATGTCAGCCGCAGCGGTATTCGCGCCCGGACGGCGCGATAGCTCACGTACGTGCGGTTGGCGTCGTGCTCCATCCAGATGCGCCGTTCGAGCAGTGCGTCGCCGCACGTGAACGCCCACACGGGCACCGTGCCCTCGAGCCGGAACTCGCTGAGATGCACGTACCCGAGCGGGGCGATCGCGCCGCCGCGCCAGCGGTCGGTCGCGAGCGCGTACACGGTTCCGTCGTAGCCAACCTCGGCATCGATCTTCGCACACAGGAGCGTTCGGCCGACCGGCGGCGTTCGCGCGGCGAACAGCAGGCCGTGATAGCGCCGCGTCAGTGTCCCGGCCACCGTCCCGCTGGCGAAGCCGCCGAGGCCGTTGGTGACGATCCACTCGCGCGCCTCGGCCACGCCGAGATCGCCGCACAGCGCGCGGTCGAGATCAAAGGGCGGCAGAACGGCCTCGCACGCCGCCCGTTTCGTCGCCCGGCGCCGGTCCTACCCTTTGATGACGACCATCGCGAACGCGTAACCCGCGGCCGTGCGCGTCCGCGCGAGGTAGCCGTACTCGGTGCGGTCCCAGATGTGATATCCGTAGCGCAGCGCTTCGGCGATGCTCCCGAAAACCGTGATCCCCTGTGCCATGGCGTCTCCTCTCTCGCCACGATCCTAGGACGGCCCGGTTACATTGCGGTTACCGGTCGGGCGCGCGGCCGAAGGGACGCCGCGTCCGCCTTTGTATCCTCGATCCGATGCAGATAATAGTCGACTGGGACGGCACGGTGACCGAAAAGGATACGCTGCTGCTGTTGCTGCGGCACTTCCTCGACCCGTCCGTGTTCGAGTGGCTGGAGAAGGACCTCGACGCGCAACTCCATGCCGGCACGATGACGCTGCGCCAGGTGATGCGGCGCGAGTTCGCGATGCTCACCGCACCGCTCGACGACGCGGTCACCTTTGTGCTCGAGCACGCTCGAGTGCGGCCGGGCTTCGCGGAGTTCGCCGAGCGGTTCGACCCGCTGATCCTCTCGTCGAGCTTCCACGAGACAATCGAACCCGTTCTCGCGCGCGACGGCGTCACCGCCCGCGTGCGTGCGAATCGCGTCGACGCGCGCGCGGACGGCTGGCGCATCAGCTGGATGTCTGATGCCGACTGCGACGCTTGCGGTGAAGCGTGCAAACGCGCGTCGCTGCCGAGCGGCGGATTCGTTTACGTCGGCGACGGCTATTCCGACCGCTGCGCCGCGCTCGCCGCCGAGCGCGTGTTCGCGCGCGACGGCCTCGCGCGGTACCTTGCGGAGCGGGGCGTCCCGTACGAGCCGTTCACCGACTTCCATGACATTGCGGCGGCGCTCGGCAGCTCGTGACGGCTCAACCCTGCTGCGTGGAAACCCAGTGCTCGATCATCCAGCCCGCGATCGACATCGGGCCGCGCGACGTGCTCACGCCGTCGAGGTCGGCCGGCCGGAACCAGCGTGCTTCGCGGATCTCTTCCGGCTGCACGCGTATCTCGCCGCCGGCGTAGCGCGCGAGAAATCCCACCATGAGCTGGTGCGGAAACGGCCAGGGCTGCGAGCCGAAGTAGCGCACGTCCGTGATCTCGATGCCGGTCTCCTCGCGCACTTCGCGCCGCACGGCCGTTTCGAGATCTTCGCCCGGCTCGACGAATCCCGCGAGCGTCGAGTAGAACGGCTCCGCGCGCTGATGCCCCCACGCTAGCAGCGCTTCCTCGTCGTGCGCGCCACGCGTTACCAGCACGATGATCGCCGGCGCGAGGCGCGGATATACCGAAAGCCCGCACGCCGGACATTTGCGCGAACGGTCGTCCGCGCTCGACTCCGTCGGCGTGGCGCAGCGCCCGCAGAAGCGATGCGTGCGATCCCACGCGACGATCTGATCCGCGCGTCCCGCGATGATCCACAGGCGTTCCGCGACGCGGCCGTACAGCTTGCGCAGCGAGAGCCAGCGCCGCGCGGTCGACGGCGTGAAGCCGGGGTCGACGTCGACCGCGACGCACAGCCGGTCGCCGAGCGAGCCGATCACATGCTGTGTCCCGGCCGCCGCCTCCGCGGGAAACTGCACGCCGTCCGGCGTGTCTTCGACCAGCATTTCGCCGTTGCGAACGCAGAAATACAGCGGCGCCGCACGCCCGGCGTCGCGCCGCATGTGCGGATCGAACAGCTCGGCGCCGGTGCTCAGGACTTCTTGCGGTTCAGCCAAGCCTGTTTGAGCTTGTCGATCGCCTTGTGCGCGGTTTCCTCGGCGGCGTGCACGGCTTTGCGACCGGCGTCGGCCACCTGCTGCATCTCGGCGGCGAGCTGCGCGTTCGGGTCGGCCGTGTTGAAGGCGCCCGGATACTGCGGCGGCACGGCGTGCGACCCCACACGATACAGCGCGCCGCCGTTGATGTCGATGCGATCCGGCTGCACGCCGGTGACCTGCCACGACTCGGTCTTCGGCCAGATGATCGGCGTTGAGCCGAGCGGCCCGACGTACTCTTGCGGAAACGCTCCTGCCAGCGTGAACACCACCATCTTGCCGAACGGATTGTCGGTGACCGCCCACGTTCCCCAATGGCCCTGCGCTCCGCCAGCGAGCGTGTTGGAGTAATTGCCGTCGGGCTGGAGCGTGACCTCGGACTGCATCCCGCCCGCCTGCAGGGTCCACATGCCGACCAAAGAGTCGCGGAGCGGCGGCGTGCCGGCGTTCATCGAGCTCGCATTCGCGGGTGCAGCATAGTTCCCGCTATGCCGCGATAGGCCGGCACTGCGCGCACGGCATGAGGC